>JAGPGE010000671.1 GCA_018056145.1 Armatimonadota bacterium | reverse complement strand
CGAGGTCACCACCACATAACGCAGCCCCAATTCCGCCGCCGCCTGCGCAAGCCGACCTGGCTCGTCCGGGTCCACGGGGCCGGGCGAACCGTGAGCCACCGCGCAGAAGCGGCAGTTGCGGGTGCACACATTGCCCAGGATCAGGAAGGTCGCGGTGCCCGAGCAGTAGCATTCGCCGATATTCGGGCACCGGGCGCTCTGGCAGACAGTGTGCAGCCCGTGGGCCTCCACAAGCGAGCGCGTGGCCTGGCTGAGCCGGGCCTTGCCTGTCTTCACTCGGAGCCATTCAGGCAGGCGTCCGGGAACATCGCCCCGGCACCCGCACGAGGTATCTTCATTCATCGTCTTCTGTCCTGACACGATGGGCGCGGACCGCAACGGGTGAACGGGCGCGGTCAGGTCAAGCGGACTCCGCCACCACAGGATTGGTCAGCACGCCCACTCCCTCGATTTCCACCGTCACCACGTCGCCGGGCACAAGCTTCTTGCCCAGCGCCTTGCCCACCCCACCGGGCGTCCCGAGAGCGATTACATCCCCCGGCATCAGCGTGAGCATCTGGCTGATGTATGACACCGTCTGGGCGGCGCTGTGGATCATCTCGCTAGTATTGCCGCGCTGCCGGACCTCGCCGTTCACGCTGCAGGTCAGCTCAAGATTGTCGATATCCAGGCTCCCGGCGGGGACAAGACACGGGCCCATCGGCGCGAAGTTGTCCATCCACTTGCCGTTGAGCCAGTCGAAGAACTTGTCCCAGGGGCCCTCTTCCGTGCGCCCCCAAAGCAGCAGGTCGCGCTCGGAGACGTCATTCATGCACGTGACCCCGGCGATATACCGCCCTGCCTCCTGCGGCTCCACGTACTTGCACTTCTTACCGATGACCACGCACATCTCGCCCTCATAGTCAATGAACTGGGCATTGCGGCTGATCGGAATCGGGTCGCCGTCGCCGCAGATTGTGTTTGTGGTGGGCTTCAGGAAGACTTTCGGGGTGGTGCCGCCTTTGGGCTTCTGGGGCTCGGCGTGCATGATCTGCCGGGTCTCGCCGATATGTGACGGGAAGTTCTGCGCCAGGCAGAACACCTTCCCCGGAGCAGGCACGGGCGACAGCAGGCGTACCTCGTCGCGCCCGAATGACAGGGAAGCGATAGTCGCTTCATCCTGAGCCGCCAGCCATTCCGAGCATTTTTCGGCGGCAGCCAGACAGTACTCGCTGGCGCAGATGGTCAGCGCGCTTGGCCTGCAGTTCGCCGGGTCGCATGCGGCCTCGATCTCCGAGCAGGCCGTAACCACCCGGATGATGTCCGCTACGCGATCTCCGCAGAGAAACCCGGCGGAGAAGGGGTCAGTCGCGGATGCGTCTTTGGCGATGAAATTCACAAGTCTGACCGGCATGGGGGTTCCATCCTGGTGAGAGTATTGCGCCGGGCTCAGTTTACCACATCATGCCGCCAGGAGGTAGGTGCCGGGCAGATCACCCCCCGCCGGCATCCTCGGGCCGCTGGCTGTCCGTCGCACGGTGCAGTTCGCGCCAGTAACTGGCGGTCGTGCGGCGCATGTTGTCAAAAAGCGACCAGTCGCCCTCCGTGCAGAGGTCCCAAAGAGCGCGGGTAAGCGGCATCGGCAGGCCGGCCTCTTCAGCGAACTCCAGGAAATAGGGCAGTTCCGGCAGCTTCGTGTCCACTTGGTCGCCATCGCCTGCGAGGATGCGCCGGACCACCGCCGCGAACTCTCCCCGCCAGCCGCCTTCCCCACCGACAGTGTCGATGATGGCTTGCGGGGAGACTCCTACGCGGGTGGCGAATGAAGCAGCTTCCAGCCACGCCGCCGCCCCCAGTGCCATGGCGAGCTGATTGGTCCCTTTCACGATCTGCCCGGACCCGGAGGGGCCGCAGAGGCGAATGCGGTCGGGATCCCCGAGGACTTCCAGCACCGGGCGCGCGCGGCTGAAAACCTCAGCATCCCCGCCCACGAAGATCCTCAGCGTACCCGTTCGGGCACCCTCCGGGCCGCCACTCACCGGAGCGTCCAGCAGATGCGCTCCCTTCTCCGACAGTGCCTGCCCGACCCGACGTGTCTCGCATATCCGGGTGGTGCCGAGGTCAATGAAGACCTGCTCCGCGCAGGCCGCAGGAATCAGCGATGCATCCGCCACCTCCACGAACGCGTCCGACGAGCGCAGGCTGGTCAGGATGAACTCATTGCCCCGGACGGCATCCCGGGCCGACGCTGCAGGCGAAGCGCCGTGCTCCGCGCAGACCGCGATGGCTTCCGGGTTCAGATCGTACACGGTCACCTGGTGCCCGGCCTGCAGCAGATTGAGGGCCATGGGTTGCCCCATGGCCCCCACACCGATGAAGCCGATGTCACTCATGGAGCGTCGCTCCCGTACATCAGGCGATGGTCGCGCACTGGCCGCTTTGGGCGGATGCGTATACGCCGTCGCTGATCTGCTGGATCACCAGCGCCCTCTCCAGGCTGGTCGCGGGCTTCGTCCCGTCCAGGATCGCCCTTGCCATGTCCTCCACCGGCGTTGTGGCGAAGCTGGACTCCGCGCCTTCCCATATCACTCGGGACTTCAGGCCCTCATCCGGGTCCAGTTCATCGAAAATGATCTTCTTGTCCGCCGAGGTCAGCATGTGTAGCCGCAATGAACCCTTTGTCCCGATGATCTGCCAGGCGGCCTCGCCACCGATTGCCATGTACTCGCCGCGCTCGATGCTCAGCATCGTCCCACCTTTGCAGCGCACGAGAGCGGAGTAGTAGGTCTCGGCATCGGACCCCGGCGAGATGTGATGCTCAACGGTGGGCGAGCAGGTCCAGGTCTGGGCAAAGACCGTCTCGGGCGCAAGCTGCCACCCGCACAGGCCCAGCAGGTAGTCGAGATCGTAGCAGCCCCAGTTCATGAGGATCCCGCCACCGTTGCGGTGCTTCTTCAGCCGCCATTCCACGGGTTCCCCCGAGGGCTTCGCGCCCGCGGGCCGCAGTTCCCGGCAGTACACGTTCCGCAACTGGCCCAATGCGCCGGATGCAATGAACTCCGTGGCCGCCCGGGCGCTCTCCGTAAACCGGTAGCGGCAGCAACACGCACCCGCCAGTAGCTCGCCCTGGGCCGCCATGAGCTGGCGCACCTCATCCGCGTTCATCGCCACGGGCTTCTCGGTGAGCAGATGCTTGCCCGCCTTGAGCGTCTCCAGGCCCAGTTCGGTGCGTCCGGCAGCGGGGAACGCGAGCACCACCAGGTCGATGTCGGGGTCCTGTATCAGTTCAGCGCCCTCGCGGTAGACCTTCGGCACGCTGTACTTCTCCGCGGCGGCCTTCGCGCGTTCGTCGATGAGGTCCGCAACCGCCACGAGTTCGATGTGCGGCGCGTTCACGGCAGCCTGCATATGGGTGGGCCCGATGACCCCGCAACCCACAACACCGACTCTCACCGCGCTCATGTCAGCTTCCTCCCTGGTTTCGTACCGGCACAGTCACGCCGGTCGCTGGTTGTTGCCCGGTCGCCCGTTGGGGCAGATGACAGCCTTCACCACAGACC
>JAGPGE010000041.1 GCA_018056145.1 Armatimonadota bacterium | reverse complement strand
CAGCTACGATCTGCTCATCATCGGGCGGCAGGCACTCACGGTGGACGGTCCCGCGCCGGATCTCGCGCGGGTCCGTGACGGCCTGAAGGTGCTGGTGCTTGAGCAAGACCACGACACACTGGTGAGTCGCTTCGGTTTCCGGGCGAACATCCACGGCGAGCGGAAAGCGTTCATCCGGGCGCGCAATCACCCGGTTTTGGCGGGCCTGGGCGAGGTGAACCTTGCCGACTGGCGCGGTGCGGCGACCCTGGTTCCCCCGTACCTCGAGACGCCGGGTGTCGAGACCTCAGACCCGCGCTGGAACTGGATGGGGTTCATCAATACCCGGGTCTGGCGCTGCGGGAACCGGGGCAATGTGGCCTCGGTGCTCATCGAGAAGCCACCCGTGGGCAACTTCATGCCCATCGTCGACTGTGGCTTCGACCTGCAGTATGCGCCGCTCCTCGAGTACACCGAGGGCAACGGACGGATGATCTTCTGCCAGCTTGACGTCTCCGCCAGGACCAGCGCCGAGCCCGCGGCGCAGCGACTGCTTGTAAACCTGGTCGGGTATCTACTGGGTGCGCAGGCCGCCCCGTCGCGACCTGTGTTCTACGCGGGCGGGGGAGAGGGAGCGGGGGTTCTCGCGAGCCTTGGCGTGGACGCGCGGCCCTGCGACGCGGCGGCTCCGCCTGCGGATTCTGTGCTGGTCGTCGGGCCCGGCGCGAGCGAGATCGATGGCCTGGAAGACGCGGTCCAGCGCGGTCTGCGGGTGCTGTGTCTGGGCCTCGGCGAGGGTGAGATGCCGATCGTGCTACCGGAAGGTCTCGGCGCCGAGAAGAGAGCGGAGGTGTCCTCGCGAATCTCTGACATGACGCGGCCCGAGTACACCGCGCTGTCTGACGCGGAGCTGCACTGGAAGACGAAGCCGGAGATCGCGGCGTTGACCGGCGTGGGTGAGGGGGGCAACAGCGCGCTGGCCGTCATCGAGAAGGGGCAGGGTCGCGTGGTGCTCTGCCAGGCGGCTCCCTGGATGTTCGACTGGGCGAACAAGACGTACCTGCGCACGACCCACCGGCGGAACGTCTACCTGGTCTCGCGTCTCCTGCACAATCTCGGCGCACAGGCAAGCTGCCCGCTCCTGGAGCGCGCGGCGAAGCCGGGGCAGTTGTACGACTGGGTTCTCCCGGCGGACTGGAAGGGACGGGTTGACCGCAAGGACGAGGGGCAGGAACTGGGTTGGCAGCGAGAGGACTTCACCGACACGGACTGGGCGCCCATCGCTGTGCCGGGCGCCTTCGACAAGCTTACGCCGGGCCTTGAGAACTACGACGGGGTCTTCTGGTACCGGCTGCGGTTCCGCGTGCCCGACAACTTGGGCCGGGAGAACGTTGTCCTGAAGCTGGGCGGGATCGACGACGAGTCATGGGTCTGGCTCAACGGCAGGTTCCTGGGCGAAGTGACCAAGCAGAGCCGGCCCGAGGACTACTGGAGCTTCCCGCGGGAGTACGCGCTGGACGGAGACCTCCTGCGGCGAGACGGCGCGAACGTGCTGGTGGTCAAGGTGCGGGACACCTATCTGTCGGGCGGCATCATGGGTACCCCGCGCATCACTGCGACCGCTCCATGGATGAACACCTACTACGTGGACGTGCCGGAGTCCGTGGATGACCCGTTCCGGTATTACCGGTGGTGAGGAACGGCAGGGAATAGTGAATGGCGAATAGCGAACGGCAGAGAAACGGTGAGAGAGGAAGCGATCCGTTCACGATTCTCTATCCGCCATTAGCTACTCACTCCCGTACCCTCAGTACTGGCCGTACTCCTCGGCCACTTCGCGCAGGACCATGAGGTTCTCGGCCGGGACGCGAGGGGCCACGGAGCAGGCCGAACTGAGGATATAGCCGCCGCCGGCGGCCGCCATGTCAATGCGCTCTCGGGCATTCTCGCGGACTTGGTCCGCCGAGCCGCGCAGCAGCACGTTCACCGAGTCGATGTTCCCCTTGAGGAAGAGCCGGCTTCCCACGCGTTTCTTCGCGTCCGCGAGGTCGGTGTCGCCCAGGGGCGGCGGGTCCATGGTGTCGATGCCGTGGATGCCCGACGCTGCCATGAGCTCAAGGCGGTCGCCGATGGCCCCGCAGGTGTGGGTATAGGCCTTGACCCCACTGTCGCGGATCGCAGTGGCCACGATGCGCTCATACGGCAACACGAACTCCTCATACATGCCCTTCGAGACGAAGCCGCCGCCCGCGAAGGCCGAAGAGATAAGCACCGCATCCACGCCGCGTGCTGCCTGGCGCCGGGCAAGGTCCGCCGCACCTTCGGCGAAGCGCTGGAGGATGGCCTTGCACTTGCCAGGGTCTTCGAGCAGCGCCATGAGCCCGTTCTCGTATCCCAGGCGCTCCATCAGCTGAGTGAAGGGTGAGAAGACCTCGGAGTGCACGCTCAACTCGCCATTGACCGCCTTCAGCACCCTGTCGATGATGGCGAATACCGACTCCGGGAAGTGCTCGGTTGTGGGTTCCAGGTCATAGTGGAAAGGGTACTTCAGCCCTCCGGGCGTGTGGGGGTCCTCGTAGTAGAGCTTCTCCACCTCGATCTCATCAAGCGGCAGTTTGGGTCCCTCGACATGCATCGGCAGGTCGTCGGGCGGGCAGACGCAGCGGGATCCGTCCTTGTAGTGGATTACCTGGCCGTCCGCTGTGGTCTCGATGCGCTCCACGAACTGCCGCACATTGGGGTCGCGGCCGGGGAGGTTGATCAGGATGCCATCGAATCCGTAGCGCTCGGCAAGGGCCAGATAGCAGTTGGAGATGGTTTCGTTGTCCAGCCAGTATTCGGCCGGGTCAACGCCGAGTTGTACGAAGTAGTGTCCTAGGCTGAGCTGGCACATGACAGGGACACGGTCGGGCTGGCGCAGGTCCATTGCGGCGAGAATGCGGTCTCGTGAGTTCATGTTGTTCGCGCCTCCTGTGGGGTCTGCAATTCGGCGCACTCGTACCGCGCACCTCCCCGGGGCGCCAGACAATGCCGCCAGAAATGCGAACAGGCAGAGTCTTTGCTCTGCCTGTTCACTGCGGCTATATGTTAAGAGAGCCGAGACCCCACCACCAGTTCGCGCGTTCACCATGCTCAGGCCGCCTACCAAGTCCCTCCGCACGTCCTCAGCGGCCGCTTCCACCGCTAGCGCGGGCATCAGTCCAGTTTCCTTCATCAAACGTCCCGATAGATGCCCAACCAGATCCCGGCTCTCCGAAAAACACATATCAAAGTTCTCGAACGGCTCGTACAAAGAAATAATACCCGTCGCGCCCGGAAATCAAACAGGTCATATGCAAACTTTAGAATGGGGCGATGCCGAGGACTGGGGGCGGGGACAGGCAAGCCGCGGCCCTGGATGGGATGCTTCAGCCGGCGAAGAGACCGTCCGGGTCATGGGTTGGACGACCGCCGACGCAAGTGGCAAGGATGCGCGCATCCGGCAGTTCCTCCGGGCGGCAGCGCAGCAGATCGCGGGACACCACGACGAAATCGGCGAGTTTGCCGGGCTCCAGGGAGCCGTTCGTTCGCTCCGCGCATCCCGCCCACGCGGCGTCAATGGTGTAGGCGCGCAGGGCCTCAACCGCGCTCAGACGCTGTTCCGGATACCAGCCGCCGGGCGGGTTACCGTTCCAGTCCTGGCGCAGGAGCGCCGACTGGAACCCGCGCAGAGGATCGATGATCTCCACGGGTGCGTCGGAGCCGAAAGCCAGCGTGACGCCTGCGTCCAGCAGGGAGCGCATGGCGAAGGCCCAGCGGCTGCGCGTTCCCAGTTGGCGCTCGCAGGTCGGAATGTCGGCAAGCATATGGGCGGGCTGCATGGAAGCGATCAGGCCCAGCCGGGCCATGCGCGCCCAGTCATCGGGGTGCACATGCTGCGCGTGCTCCAGGCGGTGTCGCGGCTTGCCCAGAGGGTACTCGGCACACTGCTCGAAGGCGTCAAGCGCCAGTCGGATCGCCCGGTCGCCGATGGCATGCAGCGCCAGGGCGATTCCGCCGGCATTGGCGCGCCTGACCAGGTCCGCGAGTTCCTCGGGCGACTGGGTGGTGTAGCCGCGGTTGTCGCTGCCCTCGTACGGCTCGAGCATGGCGGCGGTCTGGGACCCCAAGGCGCCGTCCATGAAGGTCTTCACGCCCCCGAAGCGCACCCAGTCATTGCCCAGTCCGTTGCGCACGGCCAGTTCCGCCAGTGCGTCCAGCGACTCGGGAGCCACGTAATGGGTGATCCGCAGCGGCAGTGCGCCCTGGTCCGCGAGGACCTGGATCGCGTGCCGTGAGTTGCGAGCTTCGAGATTGTGCACTGCGGTGAGGCCCAGCGCCGCGGCCTGCGGCAGAGCGGCTCTCAGCGCCGCCACAAGCTCCTCACGAGTGTACTCGGGCACCTTGCCGCGCATCATCCAGGCCGCGGATTCCTCGAAGATACCGGAGGGTTCGCCATTGGGCAGGTGGTTGATCCGGCCGCCGTCCGGGTCGGGTGTGGAACGGTCGATCCCCGCCAGCGCCATGGCCGCGGAGTTGGCCCAGACCGAATGCCCGTCGTGGGAGGGCAATGCCGCCGGCACAGGTCCCGTAACCGTATCCAGGTCGCTGGCGGTGGGCCACGGGCTCCCAGCCCAGTGATTGCGGTCCCAGCCTCGCCCACGCAGCCACGTGCCCGGCTGCACACGGGGGATGTGGGCGGCTATCTTGGCGAGGGTCTCCTCCAGTGAGCCGAGGCCGTCGAGGTGGACTTCACTCCCGCTCGCGAGCACAGCCCAACCGGAGAGGTGAACGTGGCAGTCGGTGAACCCCGGACAGACGAACCGGCCGCAGAGGTCAATGACACGCGTACCTTTGCCCACGAGGCTCAGGATGTCCGCGTCGCCGCCGACCGCGAAAATGCGGTCCTGCCAGATGGCCATGGCGGTCACGATGGAATTGGCGCCATCACAAGTCGCGATTCTGGCGTTGTGGATGATCAGTTGTGGCGCCACGGACGCTCCTCCGGGTGGGACTGTTGGCGCGCGTGCTCAGCCGTTCTTGCGGTCACCAAGAGGCGCTTCTCCCTGGGGCGGGTGGTACGGCATGGGCACGTACTCCACCGAAGGCCTCCCGCGCTGAGGCTGGGGGTACAGGTCCATCATCTCGTGGATCGCGGGGGGCAGCTCGGCTGTCACGTTGAGCCCCATCTTCCGCGCCTCATCCACGCTGATGGGGAAGTCGTGGGTCCAGCGCCCGTCGGTGAGGCGCACCGCGATGTCCTCGGCCTGATCCGGCGAGACGTTGGCCAGCAGGTGATCCGCGATGCACTCGCGCACCTGGTTTACCGCCTTACGGGCCATGTCCGCGAGGATGATGGTCTGGTCGTCCACATCATTGATGGGCTTCTGCTCCAGGACCTGCAGGATCGAAGCCGCCGGCTGGCCGCCGATCTGCGGGTCGACGGGCCCGAGAACTGCGTCGGGATCCATGATGATCTCGTCGCACGCCAGGGCTATGAGAGTGCCGCCCGACATGGCGTAATGCGGCACGAATGCGGTCACGCGAGCCGGGTGCCGGCGCAAAGCGTGGGCGATCTGCCCGGCTGCGAGAACCATGCCGCCCGGGGTGTGCAGGATGATGTCGATGGGCATATCGTCCGGGGTCATGCGGATGGCCCGCAGGACGCTCTCGGAGTCCTCGATGTTGATGAACCGCATCAGCGGCAGGCCGAGGAAACTGAGGCTTTCCTGGCGGTGAATCAGCGTGATCACCCTGGACTTGCGCTCCTGTTCGAGTTTCGCGAACAGGCGCAGGCGCGCGGCTTCCAGCATCCTCTGCTGCACCATGGGGTACAGGATGCTGCCGATCACGAACACCCAGATGAGCGTGGTGAGGTCCAAGGGTCAGTCACTCCCGTCTTACCGCTAGCTGAACAGGCAATGCATCAGCGCTGGTATGGTCTCGGGTCGGCGGGATGGCGTTCCAGCGCGCACTCGCGGCAGAGGAACCGGGCGAACACGAATCCCGTCGCGAAGCCGCCGATGTGGGCCCACCAGGCCACTCCTCCCGCGTCCAGCATGGGCAGTGCGATCAGCCCTTCTATGATTTGCACGATGAACCAGAAGCCGAGAAAAGTGACGGCGGGCAGTTCCACGACGTCGATGTAAAACCCGAGCCACAGCAAGGTCGCCACACGCGCCCGGGGGTACATGACCAGGTAGGCCCCGAGCACACCGGCGATAGCGCCGCTCGCGCCAACTGTGGGGATGGCGCTTACCGGGTTCAGCAGCACGTGGGCGATTCCGGCCACCAGCCCGGCGAACAGGTAGAACCACAGAAACCGTCCGTGCCCCAGCCTGTCCTCAACATTGTCACCGAACAGGTAGAGGAACCAGACATTGCCCAGCACGTGGAACCAGCCGCCGTGCAGGAACATGGAAACGAAGAACGGCAGAACGATACCCAGCGGCCCCGGGTCAGCCTGCCCCGTCACCACTGCGGGCACCAGGCCGAACTGCTGGATGAACTCCACCGCCCGTTCGCCCATGGATGCCTGCCAGGCGAATACGATCAGGTTGGTCCAGATGAGAATGTGGGTGACAAAAGGGACGGTGCGGGACGGGATGTTGTCGCGGAATGGGAACATGGCGGGCGACTCGCGTCGACGGAATTGACCTGCCACCCGCCAGCATACCACGTTACCGGGGTGGATCACAAGATGGCCCCGGTGGAGCGGTGGAGATTGGAGACGCCCCCGATGCGAATAGTCGCGCTCGCAGCAGTTCTTTTGCATGCAATGGCGCTGTGCGCGCCGGATACTGTGGCTTCGTGGTTGTTCGATGAGGACAGCGCCGGGCGGGTGCTGGACCACGGACCATCGGGATTGCACGGATCCGCATCAGGCGTGAGATACGTGGAAGGTCCGGGCGGGGTGGGGCTCGCGCTCTCCTTTCGGGGCGGCGGACACGTTGAGCTGCCGCCGGCGGTGTATTTCAGGGATGGCTCCACCGGGTTTGCCGTGAGTTTCTGGCTACGGTCGCCGCGTGTCACCCACGAGCGGACGGTCATGGCTGCCGGCGAGTCGTCTGATGCGCCGCCGGACCTGGTGCTCAAGCTGGACAGCGGCGGGCGCCTGACGCTCACCCGGTCTTCCGTGCCCGGCGAGACGCTGGTAGGACGGCGGCGTCTGGATGACGGGCTGTGGCACTACGTTGCGGCGGCATACCATCCGGACGAGCGCAGCATCCTTCTGTTCGTGGATGACCAGATCGAGGCAAGGGGCGCATCAGACGGCGTGCTCGCGGGGAAGACAATGGTCATCAGTCTGGGGGCGGCACTTTCGGGCGAACTCCCGTACGGCGGTGACCTGGATGATCTGGAGATCTCCGCTGGCCTGCCCGAGGATTTCGAGCGCATCATCCGAATTCGCGATCGGTTCCTATTGCTGGAGCCTGGGCAGGCCCGCAGGGCACTTGCCGAATACCGCGCAACAGCGGCTCTGGGGGCAGGGGGCGCGGATACCGGGCCGCAGTCGGTGGTGCTGCCGCGCCTGGCGGATGTGAGTGGCTCGGATGAGGCCGCCGACATGGTCCGTCAACTGCGCGACGCGGTGGGACAGGTCGTCGCGGGAGGGCGGGGCGTGATCCCGGGCCGCGCTGAGCGGGTATCCAGCGGGTTTGACCTGGAGGAGTACCGGGTTGAGCCGCTCGTCATAACCACCGAGCCGGGGATCCCTGTCCCTGCGGTGCTTCTGCGCCTGGCCCCGGCGGCGGATGCGGAGCCCTCGCCGGGCCCAGCCGTGATCCTGCTCGACGACGCGGGTAAAGCGGATGCGGCGGGGTACCACTGGCGGGTCATTACGGGGCTGGCAGACGCGGGGATGGTGGTCTGCCTGGCTGATCCCAGGGGGATTGGGGAACTGGCCGGGAACTGGGAGATGCCGGGCCGGAGCGCCTGGGCTGCCGGCGCGTACGACATTGTGTCTCTGGCCCGGTTCTTGGGAACCCACCCCGATGTGATGCCGGGACGGGTAATCTGCGTGGCCTACGGGGCCACCGCGTTCCCAGCCCTTGCAGCGGCCACAGCCGAGCCGGGGATCGCCCGCGTGGTTGTTGTGCCAAAGGAGGCCGAACTGACCGAAGCCTGCGCCTGCTCCTTCGAGGGAGGGAACCCGGATCTACCCACGCTCCTTGCAGGCCTCGCGCCCCGCCCTGTCTGGGTGGGGGGAATGCTGACAGCCGGGGATTTGAACCCCGTGATTGGCCTGTACCGGGAGTTGGGGCAGACGGCCGGGTTCCTCGCTACCGCCGACCCGCCGTTCCCGGATGATCTGGTGAAGTGGCTGCGGGCAGGCTGGGAGTGATCCTCGCCGTCAGCCGCCATTCGCCAACTGCGCCCGGTCGTACCAGACTACCCAGCCGGTCTCTTCGAGGCCGCAGACGATGCCGGGCAGACCGCCAGTGAGCCTACAGGCGACGGGGTTCCACGACGAGGGCACCAAGGGGGCCGGAATCCCGGTCATGGGTGTGGACAGCTCGAGCCTGGGGTATGCATTCCGCCCGGCGCCTGACTGGAACAGAAAAGCGCCGAAGTGCGTGGTCAGCAGGTACTCCAGCGCCCCGTTGGCGTTCCACTGCACCGGCTGCAGCGCGGTGACACCCAGGATGTCGGCGTCGCGCGTGGCGTCCTCGCGCGACGGATGAACAATGCTGGCATCGATACGCACCGCTTTCACGAAACGCGGGGCCGCTTTGCGGCCGGCCACGTTCTCCAGGTACAGGACGGTCTCGGGGGACAGCTGCGACGCAACCACGGAACCGGGTATGAGCCGGGTTCCGACGAACAGGTCGGTGTCTCCGTCCATGTCATAGTCCACCGCATGTACGGTGCTCATGCCCGACAACGACAGCGCCTGCCCCACCACCGCGATCTCCTGAGACTTGCCGAAACCGCTGGAGTTTGCCCAGAGCGTGGTCAGGCCCGAAGCCTGCCCGAGGATCAGGTCCGGGTCGCCGTCGGTGTCAGCATCCGTGACGCAGGGCCAGGCATAGCGCAGGTGGCCGGGGATTCCAGCGCGTGGCGCGGCGCGCAGGGTACCCAGGCTCCCCGCGACGCGCTTGCCCGCGGCGAAAAGTGGCGGCGATGCCTCCAACCGGGTGAACAACTGCACGAACCCGTCCTCCCCGCCGACCACTAGGTCCAGGTCGCCATCCCCGTCCCAGTCCACCGGGCAGGGCGAGGCGCACCGGCCAACGTCAATGGGCGGACGCACCGCCTGAGCGAAGCCTTCCAGCTTCCCGCCGCCTTGCGCCGGGCCGATGATCGCGAAGTACCCGCGACGGTCGCCTACCAGCAGGCGAGGGCCCTGCTCGGGCCCGTACCAAGAGCAGAAGGAGGGGCACAGGTCTGAGGTTTCCTCTGCCTCTCTCGCCCCGGTCTCGGGGGAGAAACCCCAGAACGCCCGGGCCGGGCCGGGGCCGGTCGCGGAACCTTCGCACAGCAGAATGCCGCCGCCGGACGGCGCCAGGAACAGGTCCGAGTAGCCGTCCGCATTCCAGTCGCCGATGCACAGGCGCACTGGGGTCCGGAACGCGGGGACCTGCCCGCCCGCGGACAGCTTCGCCGGGGCGGCAAGCTTCGACGCGGATGCGGAGCCCTCATTGGACAGGTACCAGAGGGTCCCGTCCTCCCGGGAGGACAGGAGAAGGTCCAGGTCGCCGTCCCGGTCGAGGTCCGCCGCGCAGGGCGCGAGGTGCCCCCGCGATCCAGTCAGGCGGCGCACCGCGTCGCCCACGCTCTCCGGCCCGCAGGCAAGCTCCTGCGGCGGCGCAAGCCCGCTCCCCTGCCGCCTGCATAGATAGACGCGACCTCGCATGCCCACCAGAATGTCCGGCGCGCCGTCGCCGTCCCAGTCCACCACCTGGGGCGACACCGGGTCCGGCGCGGGCGGCTCGTAGATCAGCGAGAAACGGTCGGGGAGCATCTGGATGGGTTCGGACAGGAACCCGTCGGCGCGGCGTTCGAAGTACAGCAGGTCGCCATACCCACTACCGGCGATGACGTCAATGTCGCCGTCGCCGTCCCAATCGCCCGGAGCCGGTTCGGACCACGCGCCCGCGGTGGCATTGCCGGTCACCTGGCGCAGCACAATGCCCTGCAGATGCGGGAACGGGCCGCGCGCGAGCATCCTCTCGAGCCGTCCCGCGCACGCGTAACCGCAGGCCAGCACAAGCAGCAGGACCGAGACCACCGGTCCTGCTGCGTACCTCATCGTGTGGCGCGCCAGCGGGCCGCCGGTTGTCCGGCTACTGCAGTTCGCCAAGGTTCTCCTTCACCTTGATGATAGCGTCGGCGATGTCGTCCATGTCCTTCGTGGTCCCAAGCAGGACGCTCTGGGGTGCCCAGAACGAACCGTCATAGCAGACGAACTCGCAGTTGGGGCAGCTGACCTTGTCGTAATCCACATTGCCGCTGTAGACGCTGGGCGAGAAGGGCGGCTTCGTGCGGTCCCAGCCCTTGCGGAACATGCCCTCGGTGTACAGCGGGTTGTACCCACGGCTGACCGGAATGCCCTCGGCGCCGAGCGCCTCGATGAACCGGTCGCGGGACACGCCCTGCATGGCCTCTCGGTCATAGGTGAAGATGAACAGGTGCCACGCGCACCGCGTGGCGCCTTCCGGGAATGCCTGGTAGCCCACTCCCTCGATCTCATCCAGCCGCTTGCGCAGGTGGAATGCGCACTCGTCGCGGCGGTCCATGTGCCCGGGCAGCAATTCCAGGCCGCGCAGGATCAGGGCCGCCTGGAACTCGGTCATGCGCAGATTGGTGCCAAAGACCCGGTGGTCATACCAGCCGCCGTCGGGTACGCGGCCGATATTGTGGTAGCTCCAGGCCTTCTCCCACACATCCTGCCGGTCGGTGACGGTCATCCCGCCCTCGCCGGAGGTCACGTTCTTGGAAGACTGGAACGAGAACGCACCGGCGTCGCCGATGGCCCCGATGCGCCGGCCCTCGTACTCTGCGCCGTGGGCCTGGGCGCAGTCCTCAATGATCGCCAGCCCGTGCTTCGCCGCGATGGCCTTAAGAGCGTTCATGTCGCAGGGCATCCCGGCGATATGCACGGCGATGATCGCCTTCGTATACGGCGTGATGGCCGCTTCCACCGCCGCCGGATCCAGGCAGAATGTGTCTCGGTCGATGTCCGCGAACACCGGCACCGCACCCACGGAGATGACCGAACTCGCCGACGCGATGAAGGTGTATGGCGGCACGATCACCTCGTCACCGTAGCTGACATCGCAGCCGATCAGGGCAAGCTCAAGCGCTTTCGTGCCGTTGGGCGAACCCACGGCGAATTTCGCGTGCTGGAAGGCCGCGAACTTCTCGCACAGCTCCTTGTTCTTCGGGCCGGTAACGCCCCAGACACCGCTGTCCAGAACGTCCTTGAGCGCCGTCAGGAACCCTTCGTCCTTCGGGGGCCAGCCCACGAAAGACTCGGTGCGCAGTTTCGGTCCGCCATTGATCGCCAGGTTCGCCATCTGTGTTGACTCTCCCGTCATGTGAATTGTCGTGAAGGACACGGTGGCGCGTCGCGTTTATCCGTCGCCCGCAGGGGCTGATCTGTCTTGTAGGATCCACAGTTGCTGGATTGGATCGGCGTAGTGCATATCCGATCTGTCGCGCGCTGGAGGCATCTCGATGGGCCTCACCGGTTCCGGGCCGATCTCGGTCAGCTTGCGCGCGGCCAGGGCTTGCTGGACCGCCTCGTGAGGCTTGCTGACCCGTGCCGCACCGGCTGGCAGGTCGAATTCGCTGGTGAGGACCGCGTAGGGCTGCGCCTCCTCCAGCTTTGCCGCGTCCAGGCCAACAACGAGCAACTCCCGCACCGGCCGCTTGAACCGCGCGAACAGGGGATTGGACCGCAGAGCCGCGCCCCCGTTGCAGTAATCCACCGGGGCGACATTGAACCACGGTTCCCAGATCAGGGCAAGGGTCTCGTCCTCCGGGACCTGAGTCTTGATGATCTCCAGCATCCGGTCTCGGGGATCGGGCGCGCTGAGGACCAGGCAGCGGTTGATAGACAGGAACAGGCACAATGCGAAGGCCGCGATGACGGCGGCGCCCACCGCCGTCCGGCGATTCGCAAACCAGACCGCAAGCCCCGCCGCAAGTACCGGCGCGCAGACTTCGAGGGGCATTTCGTAGCGGGCATAGCGCACACCTGCCGCGCCGATCATGAGGAACCACATGAGCGCGAAGACCGCGGCGGGCGCCATCGCCGCGGGGG
The DNA here is from genome assembly GCA_018056145.1 of Armatimonadota bacterium. GTDB lineage: Bacteria > Armatimonadota > Zipacnadia > Zipacnadales > JABUFB01 > JABUFB01. Next base: position 3,485 of record JAGPGE010000041.1, on the reverse strand, counting down.
ATCGGCCCCTGCACAGGAGCAGCGTTAGGGCAGCCAGAAACACGGTGACATGCAGGTGGAAGAGCCAGCCGTTGGGGTACATATCCTGCCAGGGCGATTCGCCGACGCGCATGTGCTCGATTTCGAACCGGATATGCTCCCAGGCTTCGGGCCACGCCAGGAAGACGTACGGTGATGTCAGCGCGAAGGCCCCGAATGCCGCTCCGAGCATTGCGGGGATCGACTTCCAGACCGGTGGCGAAACCGCCTGGGCGTCTTTCGGCGCGATCAGAACCGCCAGTACCGGGGCCAACAGCACCAGCGCGCCGTTGTACTTGACGCTGGCCGCGAGACCTGCCGCGATACCGGCCCAGATGCAGTCGCGCAGAGTGATGCCGCTCACCAGCCGGACCGCGAAATACAGGCACAGGAGGATGAAGAGAGATTGCGGCACATCAACCGTCGCGTAGTGGGAGTTCAGCGCGTGCAGCGGCATGACAGCCATGAGCCCTGCCGAGACGAGCCCGCCGCGATTGCCGCCCAGTTGCCTGCCCGTGAGCCAGGACACGTGGACCGTTGCCAGCGCGCACAGGACCACGACCAGCCGGGCGTCCAGTACCCATGCAGCCATCTCGGCGTGGGCTGTGTTGCCCTTGAGCAGGGCTGTCAGCAGGTCCGCGCCGCCGATCACCGCCGCGTGCCAGTTGCAGGCGATGGCCACAAGGTACAGGTAAAGGCTGCCGTAGTTGAAGAAGTGGGGGTTCGGGTCCCCGGCAGCAAGGGACAGCGCGCCTCGCAGGGAGTGGAACTCATCGGGGTGATACGAGAACAGGTGGGTCTCGTCGGGCAGGCCCCAGCGGATGCCCCAGAGTCGAACAGCCGCGCCCAGCAGGAGAATGCTGCCAAGCGCGGCGTAGTCCATCGCGGTTGGTTTCCCCGGGTCCGCCGGGTTGCCCATGCCGTCCGCCTTCGTCAATCAGCGGTCAGGTGCATAAGTGCGTAGTGGGTGGCCGGACCCCAGTTGCCCGCGCCGTCTTGCGCGCGCACGTGGAAATACCAGCGGCCCCTTGCCAGGCTCGGCGAGGAATGCCGGAAAGACTGGGCTGCTCCCTCGGATGTCTCGTCGGGCACTGTGCCGGGCTGGCGGTCCATAACGTAGCTGTAGCCCGCTATACCGGTAGTATCCGTGGCCTTCCAGCGCAGCACCGGGGTGCGTGTTCCGACCGCGCCGATGGTGAAGTCGTCAAACCACGCCGCGACACCCGCGGGGTTGTCCATGTTGTTGCGGTCCACGAGGTACAGGGCGACGACCTTCAGCGAACCCTTGGTCTCCCTCTTGCGCAGGATATCGGCGATGTCCACCGACGTGGTGTGCCACTTGTCGTCGGCTTTGATGTTCGGGAAGCGCCCCACCGCGCCAGTGGGATTGTCGGTGATCGAGATCGCGTACTCGTTCCCGTTCTCCATGCGCGCCATCAGGTCGATCTTGACCGCCTCCGGCAGGCGGTAGGCGAAGCTGACGATCGGAAAGTTCTCCGCCGCGAAGGGCTCGCGGGTGATGAAGCAGCCCATATTCGCGCCCGCTGCGCGCTGGGCAACCTTGACCGATGTCTTGCCCGTGGCGGCCGTGGTGGTGTCCGCGGTGACCACCGCCCCGGATGATCCGCTGGTGGTCCTCCAATCGTGCAGGCCGTCCTCGAAGGTGTTGGTGAGGAAGGTGCGGTGTGTGGTGGAGTTGAGTTCGGTCACCATCGGCGCGGACTTGTCCAGCGCGTAATCCATGGTCCAAGACCACTGAGGCAGCTGTGTTACCGGATTGCCCGCGTAGTCCTTCGCGGACTTGAGTACCACCGTCACCGGCTTGCCGTCGGGCAGTACTACGGGGCGAGGAGTGACTGCCTCACAGTTCCATACGAGCTTGCCGGTGCTGGAGTCGAAGCTCAGACCGCCCACGCCGAGCTTCTTCACGGTGTAATCCTGCCCGGCCACGGACAGGACTACACTGCCGGGATCGATGCCCGCCGGGCCCTCGTCAGACAGCTTGATCTCCACTGTGGACTGCGCGGCGCGAACGCCTTCCTGCGGAGCCGCAATGGCCGCCTGGGGCGGCCGGTCGTCGGTGATCAGGCGCTGGGTCTGCACCGGGCTCCAGTTGCCTGCACCGTCACGCACCCGTGTATGCAGCCACCCGTCGAGGTTGCCCGCATCGGGGATAACGCCCTTGAGCCCGGTCAGCGAGACCTGATCGGGCACGTTGGGTTCGGCGCCGCCGATCGCCCACGCGATGCCCGCGATGCCGCTCACATCCGGCGCGATCCAGCGCACCGGCAGCCCTCCCGCACCACTGACAACCGGCACGATGCGGAAGTTGTCGAGATGGTACACCTGCCCCTCCACATTCGCGCGCCAGTTCCAGTCGGCGATCACAAGCTGATCCACCACGTAGCCTGCCGCGGTGGGGTCATCCTTGCGGAGCATCTCGTACAGGTTGAACTCCGCGTGGTGCCATTCGCCATCATCGATCACGTTCGGGACCGCGCCGATCATGCCCAGGTTGTTGTCGTTGTCCTTGAACTTGATGCCCTTCATGTCGCCGTTCACATAGACCGCCAGGTCCACGCGCAGGCGGGACGGCACCTTGTAGTCGAAGCTCACGATCCGGTACTTGCCCGCGTCGAAGGTCCCCCGGCGGATGATTCCGTACCGGCCGCCCTCTGTTGGGTTGAACACCCGCAGGCTGCGTTTTCCGGATGCCGCGGTGGTGTCATCCAGCGCCAGTTCCGCGCCGCTCGATCCGCCGTAAGTGGTGAACCCGCCCAGGGAGTCCTCGAAGTCCGCCCAGATGGCCTCGGACTGGTCGCCGATAAGCACTGACGGAACCGGCGGCGCGGTCTTGTCCGCTGCGAAGTCGACTTTATAGTCCCAGGGCGCTGGCGGATCCGCTTCATTGCCTGCGCGGTCCTTCGCGGTCGCGAGCTTGACGCTCACCTGCTGGCCGTCCTTCGGGTTCTCGACGAGCATCCGGGCGTCCAGTGAGAGGGTCTGGCTGGCCGGGTCGAAGCTTACCCCGGGCTTGCCGGGAGACAGCTCGCGGCCGGCGAAACTGACTCTTAGCGACGCAGGCTCGATGCCGCTGCAGCCCTGGTCGTCCAGCCTGACCACGATCGGGCCGTCCGGCAGGGGAGAGCCGGGTTCAGGCTCAACCGAAACCACCCGCGGCGCAACGGTGTCCGTGCGCGCCCGGAAGTGGACGGGCTCGGACCAGGTGTCGTCCGCGAGCTTCGCCCGGATGTGGGCGTACTGCACCGCAGCGCCCTGCAGGGGCTTTTCGAAGCTCGCCTGGGTCTGCGACACTTCACACGGCGTGTCACCGGTCGGGCTTTCGTCCAGGGACACGCTGTAGCCAGTGGGCTTGACGCCGGACACGGGTGCGATCTGCAGCTTCAGTGTTTGCCCGCCGGGCTTGTCCAGCACGAAGTTGTCCAGGTGGAAGGTGGCGCCGAGAT
>JAGPGE010000670.1 GCA_018056145.1 Armatimonadota bacterium | reverse complement strand
CATCATCGCGATCCTGGCAGCCATCCTGTTCCCCGTCTTCGCCAGAGCCCGCGAGAAGGCCCGGCAGTCCAGCTGTCAGTCGAACCTGAAGCAGATTGCCCTCGCCGAGTTGATGTACGTGCAGGACTACGACGAGCGCAGCCACGGCCCCACCGGTGCCGGCACCAACTGGGCGTATGTCGGCGGCGGGAACTGCGCTGGCTGTTTCCACCGCTATGAGGCCAACTACGGCAACGTACAGGCCAGCGCGCTGCCGAAGTGGAACCCTCTCCTGCCGTACCACAAGAACCACCAGCTCTGGTACTGCCCATCCATGCCCGATAACGCCTTCCGCTCCTATGGATGGGGACGAGGCGGGGAGAACCGCAAGCTCGCGTTGTTCACCTCCCCCGCGCAGACCCTGATGTTCGCCGACAGCGGACAGCGCGACACAACCAACGGGAACATCGCCTGGATCACCCATAACTACCAGGATGCCAACACCGACCGGGACTGCTGCACCAACATGAGCAACGTCGGTACGGGTGGACACCGGCACTGGATCGGCGATCCCCACAATGAGGGCGCGAACATTGCCTTCTGGGATGGCCACGTCAAGTGGATGGGCAAGAACAGCATCCCCGTCGGCCGCCGCGGAAACGGCATCAAGTTCGTCGCCGAGGACCCGGGCAACCCGTAACCCCGAAGTACGGGGCAACACTGGCTGTAGTTGAACTCCGCAAGGGTGGGCCGGCGTGAAGGATCCGCCGGCCCTTTTTCCTTGACACGGAATCAGCACCACAATATACTAATGATCCCACAGCCGGAGGGCTGATTGCCCGGTTGTGTTTTGATTCTGCCACCCTGTGACTGGAGCCGCTCTCCGCGGCCCCACGGTGAAAGGACAGTCGTTACGATGTATGCGATCATCGAGGCCGGAGGCCGTCAGCACAAGGCGCAAGCCGACACCATCGTGAAGATGGATCGTCTGGACGCCAAGGTAGGCGACATTGTGGAGTTTGACAAGGTTGTCGCTCTCTTCGACGGCGACAGCGCCAGCATCGGTGCTCCGTATGTGGCCGGCGCGAAGGTGACCGGGCGCGTCGTGCAGCAGGGCAAGGACCGCAAGATCATCGTCTTCAAGTACCGCCCGAAGAAGCACTATAAGAAGATCCGCGGTCACCGCCAGCATTTCACCCAGGTGCAGATCACCGAGATCTCGGCGTAGCGTGTCGCTTCGCCTTGCAAGGGAGTGTTCTCCATGGCGCACAAGATGGGAATGGGAAGTACCAAGAACGGGCGGGACAGCACTTCTCAACGCCTCGGCGTCAAGAAGTTCGGCGGCGAGGCAGTCCGTGCCGGCAACATCATCATCCGCCAGCGCGGCAGCAGGGTTCTCCAGGGCGAGAACGTGGGCCGCGGCAAGGATGACACCCTGTTCGCCTTGATCGACGGAACCGTGCAGTTCCGCACCCGTGCGGGCGGGCGCCGGCAGGTCAGCGTCGTCCCGATGACGGAGTAGCGCAGCCGGACGCGAGAAACCTGCGAGTTAGCTTTCCTGGGGATGCCGGCACGGAGCGTGTCGGCATCTTCCTTTTGGGGTGGCCGGAATGTTCCTGGATACAGCGGAAATCAGAGTGCGATCGGGCCGCGGCGGCAACGGTCTGGTGTCCTTCATCCATGAAGCTCACGTCCCCCGCGGAGGCCCGGGTGGTGGCGACGGGGGCAATGGCGGAAGCGTCTACCTCGTGGTGGACCGCTCCAAGCGCACCCTGCTGGACTTCAAGTACAAGCACAGCTTCAAGGCGGACAACGGCAAGCCTGGCGGCAGCGCTCACAAGACCGGGAAGTCGGGCAAGGACCTCACCGTTCCGGTTCCTCCCGGCACCATGGTCTACGACGCCGATTCGGGCGAACTGCTGGCCGACCTTACGCGGCCCGGCGACAGCCTGCTCGCGGTCCGTGGCGGGAAAGGCGGCCGGGGGAACGCCCGATTCGCTACTCCGTCACGCCAGGCCCCGCGCTTCGCCGAAATGGGCGAAAAGAGCGAGGAGCGCGTGCTGCGACTGGAGTTGAAGCTCCTCGCAGACGTGGGCATCGTCGGCTTCCCGAATGTGGGCAAGTCCACACTCATCAGTCGCATCTCCGCTGCGAAGCCGAAAATCGCGCCCTACCACTTCACCACTCTCGAGCCCAACCTGGGCGTGGTGCGGATGGACTGGGACCAGTCCTTTGTCGTGGCCGATGTGCCCGGGCTCATTGAAGGCGCCCATGCGGGCACCGGCCTTGGGCACGAGTTCCTGCGCCACGTCGAGCGCACCCGTGTCCTCGTTCACATCGTGGATGTCGCCGGGACCGAGGGGCGCGACCCGGTTGAGGACTACGAGATCATCAACCGCGAACTCGAACTGCACGACGAGCGCCTGGCTTCCCTGCCACAGGCAGTCGGCATGAACAAGGTGGATGTCCTGCAGGACCCCGAGAACCTGGAGCGCCTCACGGAACGGGTCGAGGCCGACGGTCGCAAGGCTTTCCCACTCTCCGCGGTCACCGGAGAGGGCGCAGCGGAGATCACCAACTACGTGGCCGCCCTGCTCCGCGAGTTGGACCCCACGGACCAACTCGACGACAGCCTTCGGGAGCCCCGACAGTTCGAGGCTCCGCCTGCACCATTCCGGCGCATCAGCGTGCGCAGAATGGCTCCGGAGACCTACGTGGTTCAGGGGAGCGAAGTCGAGAAGCTGGTGGAGCGCACGAACCTGGAGAGCATGCCTGCACTGGAAAGGCTGCAGGAACAGCTCGAGGCCCTCGGCGTGATGCGGATGCTGGAGGCGAAGGGGGCCAAGCCAGGCGACACCGTGTTTCTGGGCGACGTGGAGATGGAGTATTCCGGACTGTGATGGACCCGCGCCATGCAGTTGCCCTGATGAGTGCTGCAAGTTGCTTGCCTACCGCGGCCAGCCAAAGGTAAGATAGGGGTTCGGGCGCATCCGTGCCCGAACCTGATTTCGTCTGGCCCCTTCCAAGGAGAGAATACCCGGTGCGTCGTGACCTGTGCGTGGCCGGAATCGATGTGGGGACCACCAAGATCTGCGTGGTCATCGGGCGCCCTACCGACCGTGGGGCGCTGGATGTCGTGGGCGTGGGCACACACCCGTCTCACGGCCTCAAACGGGGCATCGTGGTGGACCGCGAACTGGCGCGCACCTCTATCAGCGAAGCGGTTGCGGCCGCTGAGCGCATGGCGGATATCAAGATCGCCGGCGCGTATGTAGGGATTACCGGGGACCATATCCAATGTGCCAACGTGACAGGACGGGTGCGTACAGGCCCAACCGGCGAAGTCACCTCCGAAGACGTGGAGAAAGTGGTCCAGAGCGCGCGGGACAGTGTGGCGCTGCCCTCGGACCGCGAGATCGTCTACACCATCGTCAGGGGCTTCACCCTCGACGGCCAGTCGGGCGTCACGCGTCCGGTGGGCATGAGCGCCACCTACTTAGACGCTGAAGTGCACGTTGTCACCGGGATGCAGAACATCATCGATAACGTTGAGAAGTGCGTCGAAGAC
>JAGPGE010000668.1 GCA_018056145.1 Armatimonadota bacterium | reverse complement strand
CCAATCGCGGTACATGTCGGCGGCGTCATACCAGTCGCCCTGGAAGGTGCCCACGGAGACCTGGTATTCGAGGCTGCGCGCTCCCTGTTCCGGCCAATCGCCCACATGCGCGAACCCCAGGCGCAGTCCCTCCGGTCTCCGCAGGGCTCGAAGCAGTTTCACATTGCCATGGATGTCATCGCAGCTCATGTAGACGCCGGCCCGGGGCGTGTACCAGGCGAGGAACTGGGCGAAGGACCGCCCCGGGTAATGCTGGGAGTTCCCGTTCTCGGGCCAGAACTGCCACCGGCGCGGAGTGTCCTCAGGCAGCCGCGCCAGTTGCTCGCCCTGGAACAGCTGGCCCTGCATGTTGGGCAGCAGAAGCGATGCCTGTGGGTCATCCGGCAGCACGATGTACGGGAACTGGAGGTCAACGATGCGCAGCCCCGCGTTGTTCGCGACGCGAGCAGACCAGCGACTGAACCGCTTGTCCGGCGAGGCATGAACCGTCAGGATTACGTCCAGATCATGCCCTCCCACGCCGGTGAAATGCAGGTCGAGTTGGGTGTCCGAGTGGGTCGTCGTGATAGCTGCCTCGCGGGAATCAGCGATCACGTACTCGCCGTCTTGGAGGTACTGCAGAACAAAGGCGGGGTCATCCGGTCTCGTCACCACCAGGTTCAGGTCCTGGTCCGAGACAGGTGACAGCCGCACAAGAGCGCCGGACTCGAGGTCGAAGGTGAATGCGTCGCAGGAAGTCTTGATCGTCACGTTGGGCATATTGGGCTCTCCGGTTCGGGGCCGCGCAACGCCGCGGGAGGCTCGGCGGAGAGGTCTCCGCCCCAGTACAACGGAATTGCTGTGCGGACTGGGGATCGCGCACGTATAGTCTGTAGAAGAATGGTGATTTCGATGTCAACTCCATTTGCCCTTCTGGCCATTGTCGCGTGCGCCACATCGTACGCCGCCCCTCTGGGCGTCCAGATCATCTCTCCGCGCGCAGGACTGACCTTCACCGACGCGGAGCTCGTGGACGTGAGCGTTCGGGTGACCGGCCTGGATGCCCCACTGTCGGCCACATACACGGTGCGCGAAGTGCAGGGCCCGTGGCAGACGCAGGGCGAGGTGCGCATCGAGCAGACTCGAGACGGTGCGGGCGAAGCACATCTACCCATGGAGCTTCCCGGGCGCGGGCTGTACATGGTCACGGTTGAGGCCCGGCGCGGGGATGAACAGGCACGGGACGAGAAAAGCCTCGGGGTTGTCTTCTCCCCTCACCCGGTGTCTGAGACCTCCCACTGGGGCATCTTCTACATTCCCCGCACGTGGGAGGGCAAGTCGCGCAGCGAGAGCTACCAGGACATTGCCCGGAACATCCGTATGCTGGGCGCGTCGTGGGTACGTTTCAACTTCTGGGCTCACATCTTCGGCAAGATCACCATCACCCAGGGCGAGAACCCGCAGGTCAGCGCGGACTGGGCGGACGCCAAGCTGATGGTCAAGGCCCTGCGCGATGAGGGCCTGCTGATCCTCGGCGAAGTCGCACAGTGCCCGCGCGAACTGTCATCCCGGCCCGACGACACCACCCCCGCGGGCGATGCGGGGCCTGTCTACAACCGCGTGAAGCCAGCCGACTATGCCCTCTGGGAGCAGTTGATGGAGAAGCTGGCACGGGACTTCTCCGAGGAGATTCCGGTCTGGGAGATCTGGAACGAGGCGAACCTGCACAATACCTACTGGACTGGGACGGTCGAGGATTTCGCGGAGCATGTGAAGCACACATCCGCCGGATTGCGCCGGGGCAATCCGCGGGCGAAGATCGCCGCGGCGGGCTTCGTGGGCGGGCATGATTTCGCCGACAGGTGCTTCAGCCTGGGCATGGGCGAGGCCATTGACATCCTGACGGTCCACTACACGGACGAAAACCCGAGCTGGATTGACGGCTGGAAGGCGCTGCTTGCGAAACACAACCTCAACCTGCCCATCTGGAACTCCGAGGAGCGCGCGGAAGTGCCCGTGCGCAACATCGCTGGCGGCATCGAGCACTCCATCAAGTTCTGCCACATCAACATCGGCTACGATGCCTTCCGGTTGCTCGTGAACCTGGACCTGACCCCGCGGGAACCTGCGATCTGGTTCTCCGTGGGAGCACATTGCATCGGCGACAGCACCTGGGCCGGCCGTGACGGCAGCGTCCCCGGCTTTGACGTCCACTTCTTCCAGCGCGGCGACGAGCGCATCGCGGCCTTCACGCGGCACGACGTTGCAGGCAAGCTGTTTACGATCGCGAACGAGGTAACGCTGACGGTCACCCCGCTGCGCCCGGACGAACCGGTCGTCGTGACCGACAGCCTCGGGCGGTCGAAGCCCCTGGAGATCCGGGACGGCCAGGCGACGTTCGCGCTCTCCGGCCCGATCTTCATCAACGGCGCGAGGGCCATCGAGATCACCCGCTCGGGAGTGGCCATGCCTGACGACGTCGCGGTGTTCGAAGCCGAACGCGCGAGGAAGAGCGCGGGGTTTGTGGCCAGCACCCACACCGGATTCTCCGAAGGCCGCACGCTGGACATCTGGACTGATGCCGATCCGGGACCGGAAGGCTACCATGTTGAGCTGGACCTGACGGTCCCCAAGGCAGGGCGATATGAGGTACTATTCGCCGGTAACGGTCTGGGGCGACTGGCCGAGCCGCGGTCCCTGTCACCCTTCGTCTGGCAGATCGACGGCGGCGAAGAACACGCCGCAGACAAGGCTCTGCCTGTGACCCATGGCGTCCCCGGCGCCCCGGAGGGGCTCAGCACGCTGGGCACCGTGGACCTTGCTGCCGGCGCGCACACATTTCGGCTGAAGCTCACAGCCCGGCGGGAGACCCCGGACAGGCACTGGGCTCTCTGGTTCGACGCGATCGCCCTGCGCAGATTGCCCGATTGAGCTGGTGAGCGTGCGAGGCCGAGACCGCAGGCGGTGGCATTCAGCATTCAATCTGGACTCTGGAGTTGGTCCTTGTGGTCTCCGAGAACGAGACGACCCAGGCGCAGAAGGACAAGCCGGCAGCGCCCTGGCATAGCCTGAAGCCCGACGAGCTTGCCGAAAAGCTGAACGTTGCCATCGACGAGGGCCTTAGCGATGCGGAGGCCAAGAAGCGGCTGGGCGAATACGGCCCGAATGAGTTGGTGGAGAAGGGTCGGCGGAGCCCGCTACTGATTCTCGCTCAACAGTTCACCAGCCCCCTTGTGGTGGTGCTTATCGGCGCCGCCTTACTGTCGGCCGTCATCCACGGCATGGGCGACGCCATCGTGATCGGGATCATCCTGATCCTGAATGGCGTGATCGGCTTCGTGCAGGAGTATCGGGCCGACCAGTCGATGCAGGCCCTGCGCAAGCTGTCGGTACCCCACGTTCGGGTTCGGCGTGAGGGTCAGGAGGAGACCGTCGCGGCAACGAAGGTGGTGCCCGGCGACGTGATCCTGCTCCAGGCAGGCGATTTCGCTCCCGCCGACGCACGGATACTTGAGGCATCGAACCTGCGTGTCGACGAGGCCGCGCTGACCGGCGAATCGGAGCCTGTGGACAAGACC
>JAGPGE010000669.1 GCA_018056145.1 Armatimonadota bacterium | reverse complement strand
GCCTGTGCGAAGACCGGAAAGAGGATCGCTGCCAGGATCGCGATGATTGCGATCACAACCAGCAGTTCGATGAGCGTGAAGCCTCGCTTCATGGGGGGACCCCTCCTTCGAATTGTCGGAGGCTCTCGGCCTCCGTATCTGACCGGGAGTCTATGGCCGCACCCTTAACGCCCCGCTAAGGGCCGGTTACACATCGGTTGCCGCCGTGTTAAGCCTTGCAGGTCTCCCCGCCAGTGGTGCAGAATGGTCTCGCCGCAGCCTGTCGGCTTCGCACATGAACTCGCCGGCCTGTCCGGCGTCTATCGAATTCTCGGAGGGAGACGGGAGCTTTGGCCAAGAGGAAGCAGATCAACTGCGCGATGATCGGCTATGGCGGCGCCTTCAACATGGGGCGCGCCCATTCGAACATGATCAATGCCGTGGAGGGAATGCAGACCGTTGCCGTCTGCGACGTGGACAAGACCCGCACCGCACAGGCCGCCGAGGACTTCCCCGGCATCCGCACCTACAATGATGTCAAGGACCTCCTCAAGGACGATGACGTGGACCTTTGCGTGGTCATCCTACCCCACAACATCCACGCGGAAGTCGCGATCCAGTGCTCCAAGGCCGGCAAGCACGTGATCGTCGAGAAGCCCATGTGCATCACCATCAAGCAGGCCACCGCGATGATCGAGGCCGCGCGGAAGTCCGGCACCATGCTCACCGTCTACCACAACAGGCGGCGCGACGGGGACTTCAAGGCAATCCTGCACACCGTCGAGAGCGGCATCATCGGCGAAGTCTTCCACGTGGAGATGTGGATGGGTGGGTACAGCGCCCCCCGCGACTGGTGGCGCGCGAACAAGGAGATCAGCGGCGGAGCCTTCTACGACTGGGGCGCCCACTTCCTCGACTGGCTCCTGCAGGTCATGCCCGGGAAGATCGACACCGTCACCGGCTTCTACCACAAGCGCGTCTGGCACACCATGACCAATGAGGACCACGTGGAAGCCTGCATCCGGTTCGACAACGGCGCCGTCGCCAACGTCCAGCAGTCAAGCATCGCCGCGGTGGGCAAGCCCCGCTGGCGGATCCTCGGCACCGAAGGCGCCCTGGTCCACGCCGGAGACCACCTGGACCTGCATGTCTTCAAGAACGGAATCCCCGTGCACGGCACGATCCCCTTCGAGGACAGCGACTACCAGACTTGGTACAACAATATCGGCGACCATCTCCTGCGCGGCGCCGACCTCATGGTCAAGCCCGAACAGGCCCGGCGCGTAATCGGGATCATCGAATGCGCCGAGAAATCGTCGGAGTCCGGCAAGGCAATGAAGGTCCCGTATGAGGACTGAGTTCCCGAGCCCCAACCCCCTCAAACGGTTCACCGGAGGCCTTGCCCGATGAAGACCGGACTCATGGTCGCCTCGCCACTCACGGAATTCCAGGGCAGGTCGCTGGACCTGCCCTCCCACCTCGCGCTCCTGAAGTCATGGGGAGTGCAGACGCTGGATATCTTCCCCGGCTTCTTGGGCGGTCAGCCCGCAGCCCAGGTGCGCAAGTGCCTGGACGATGCCGGCGTGCCCTGCGCGTGTTACTACATCGGCGTCGATCTGAACGCTCCCGAGGCGGCGACAGTCGCCGCGGTGGACGATCTCTTCCGGCAGGGAATCGACGATGCCTGCGCACTGGGTGCGCCCATTGTCTTCACCCACGGGACTCAGCATTCCCACTCCGGCGACGACATGCGCCGGCGCTATGCCGACCGCCTGTCCGAGAAGCTCCCGGCGGTCAGGGCGGCCAACTTGACCCTCGTGGTCGAGAACGCCGGCACCCTCATGCACACCCCGGGGCAGTGCCGGTGGCTCATGGAGGAACTCGGGCCCGAAGGCCTGCGGTTCTGCTCCGACACCGGCAACTTCTTCCTCTGGGGCGAAGATGAGGTCGAGAGCATCCGCGAACTGCTTCCGTGGACGATCCACTGCCACGTGAAAGACTACATCGACCAGATCTGGCACGAGCCCGGCGTCCGGCCGGATGCCACCAATGTCACCGTGGGCACGGGCGCCGTGCGCAATGCGGAATGCATCGCGCTGCTGGCAGACCGCTGCGCCGTCGCCGCTCTCGAGCCCCACACCATCGCGGCTACCGAACCCGGAACAGCGGCCCTTGCGGGCTGGATCGCGAACCTGTAAGCCGCACCAGTCGGCGACGTGTCGTGGAGGGCAAACATGGACGATCTCCGTGCCCGTCTGTCCCAGGCGGGCGCTGTCCTTTTCGTGGGCACTGACACCTGGCGCGCGGGCTGCGAGGCCACGCTCCTGGAGTCCCCGCGGGCCATCATTGAGACCTGGGAGCCCGGCGAGGTCCCCGGCGCGCTCGCGCAAGTGGACGAAGCGCTGCGGGAAGGCCTCACGGTGGCCGGGTTCGTGGCCTTCGAGGCCGGTCGGGCATTCGGCCTTTCCCACCACGAACCGTGGTCACGCACCCCGTTGGTGTGGATGGCCTGCTACGAGCCGAACAATGTGCGCTCGCTTGAGCCCGATGAGTTGCCCGCGTCCGCCGACTTCCCCGTGCCCGATGTGACCGTGGCCCTCAACATCAGCCGCCAGGACTACTGCGCCGCCATCGCCGCCATCAAGGAGTACATTGCCGCTGGCGACACGTACCAGGTGAACTACACCTGCCACGCGCGATTCGAGATGCTCGGCGACCCGGCCCGGTACTTCCTGGCTATGCTGGGCTCTCACCCCGTTCCGTACGCTGCGTGGCTCAATCTCGGCGATGCCCAGGTGCTGAGCCTGTCACCCGAACTGCTCCTGCGAAAGCGCGGGAGACTCATCGCCACCAAGCCTATGAAGGGCACCCGGCCCCGTGGCCGCACCCTCCAGGAGGACGCGGACCTCGCGCGGGACCTCGTGACCTCCGTGAAGGACCGCGCCGAGAACCTGATGATCGTGGACATGATGCGCAATGATCTCGGGCGCTTCTGCGAACTGGGTTCCGTGCGCACACCGGTGCTGTTTGAGGCCGAGAAGTACGGCACCGTGTGGCAGATGACCTCAACCGTCGTGGGCACGGTCCCCCAGGGGTCCGGAGTAGCCGACGTGTTCGCAGCGACATTCCCCGGCGCGTCCGTCACCGGCGCGCCGAAGAAGCGCACGCTGGAGATCATCCGGGAACTCGAGCCCGAACCGCGAGGGGTCTATTGCGGGGCAATCGGCCTTTTCATGCCCGGCGGGGACTTCACCTGCAACCTGCCCATCCGCACCCTGGTCCACCGCGACAGTCAGTATGATCTCGGCATTGGCGCGGGCATCGTCTGGGACTCCGACGAGCAGGCGGAGTATGACGAAACGCTCCTCAAGTCCACCTTCGCCTTCCGCATCCAGCCTGCCATGGAGCTGTTCGAGACGCTGCTGCTCAATCGCGACCGGGAGTACGCCCACCTGCAGAACCATATTGCACGCCTGCTGGCAAGCGCCGACTACTGGGACTTCGCGGCGGATGAGCAGGCCATTCGCGACCTCCTCGCGCAAGTCGCGGCGGAAGCGCCCGATGCGCCTGTCGTGGTC
>JAGPGE010000667.1 GCA_018056145.1 Armatimonadota bacterium | reverse complement strand
CAAGTACGATCCCACCTGGATCACCTACGAGCAGGACCGGAGCGAGCTTGTACCGGCCGAGGCATGCCGAATCAGCTTCGAGTACCTCAAGTCAATCGGACTGTAACCGGAGACCCTCCGTGGGTGAGTTGACACTTGGTCTCATCGGCTGTGGCGGGAATATGGGCGGGCACCGCCGCGCGTATGAAATGCTCTGGAACGCGGGACTGCGTGACTTCCGGATCGGTGCCTGCCGTGACGTGGACACTGACAAAGCGCAGGCGATGGCCGACCAGGTCGCGCAGTTCCGGCAGACGAGGCCCGCCGTGTACGGGCACTGCGAAGACATACTCGCCACCGAACTCAAGGAGTTCATCGACGCCTGCCGGCTAGGAACGCCCATCGAGACCGACGGCTGGGATGGTTACAGGGCCATGGCCATCTGCTTCGCCCTGTACGAGTCCCACGCCATTCACGCGCCAGTGAACCTGGAGGACATTGAGAGCCTGAAGCTGGAGGCTTACCAGCAGGATATCAACGAGGGCCTCGGGCTGGTTTGAAGCTGCCGAAGTATTGCGCTCTACCGGGACGGGCCTCATTGGCCCGTCCCTTCTGTTTCCACCCACGGCACCCAGCACGTCTGGACCTGCCGGCCTCGCAGCCAGACTATGCGAAACCCCGGTGGCTCGTCTCCATGGTTCGCGCGGTTCGTGCTCAACGCTGCGGTCCACAGGAACGTGGTGTCTCCCCTGCGCGCCTCGTGGTTCTCATGGGCGTGCCCGGCGCAGGCCAGCACCAGATTGCGCCCTTCCAGCGCCCGGTGAACCGGCTTCCAGTTGAGCACATCCCACAGCAAATTCCGCCGTGGGTCGTGTTCGTCCGGCGACCAGATGCCGTGGTGGGTGAACAGCAGAAGAGGTCGCGAAACAGGCACACCCGCGAGGTGTTCCTCAAGCCACACCACCGCCTCGCCAGTGAAGAGGCCTTCCCAGGTGAGGGTTGACGGACCGGTGCTGTCCAGGATGATCACGTGGTAGCCCGCGTAGTCGAAGGCGGCATTCAGCGGCCCAAGTGACGCGGCGAAAAGCGTCTTGGAGCCGAGGAAATCGTGATTGCCGACCACGTGATAGGCCGGAGATTGCAGGGCACCGATGGCCGCGCGCAGATGCCGGTAAGAACCGGCATCCCCATGGTTGGCCAGGTCCCCGCCGAAGACCACGAAGTCCGGCCCCAACGCGTTGATGGCTTCGGTCGCCTCCGCCAGTATCCGCGCCGAACCCTCGTCGGTCACGTGTGTATCGCAGACGTGGGCGAAACACAGGTCGGCATCGCGTAGGGCAACAACGCTGCTCAGATCGAACTCTCGCGCCACGGTGTCGTTCTCCGCTTTCTGGAGGGGTTGAGCAACTGCATTACTGCTTCGTCAGCTTCACCAGCAGGTCGTCGGCAACCGGGGGAAGATCGCACTGCAGGCGTCTGCGATCTTCCTCCACCACCACCTGCGCACGGCCCACCACTTCAGCGCTGACGGAGTCCAGGAACTCGACGCTGTATTCCCCCGGCGACACTCCGAACACCATCAAAGCCGCACCTTCGGATTTCTCCGTGATCGACGCGCGATCCTCAATGCCGACACGTTCCGGGTCATGGATGTAGAAGAACCCCTCGCGGTCATCGCTCATGCCAATGCCGCGCAGGCGCTCTCCCCGAACGATGAGAACGGGCTTCATGCGGAAGTCCCGGCCCCTGCGGTCCAGGTCCGCGAAGAGCTTCCTCAGCGGCTGCTGGAACTGGTGCAGCCCGTATTCATCCCACTCCTTGTGGTACCAGAACATGGGCGAAGCGGCGGTTGGCAAGACAGCCGACGTCCACATGCCCACCCTGAAGCGGTGACGCCACAGTTGCGGGTTGACCTGCCCCGCAACCACCGAAGTGGTCTGCGGGCCATACTCGATGAACACGAATGGCTTGTTGAAGATCGGCGCATTATCCTGCTTCGGATCCACCTTGCCGGAGTATGACGCGAACATGCCGCTGTCCATGCGTCCGTCCTTCTTCTGGTCCCAGTAAGCATCCGACTGCACGAACTCGATCTGTGGCAGGCGCCACATTTCGTTCCCGTAAGACCAGAACAGACAGATGTGGGTGACCACGATGTGCTTCCACGGGTCGATGGCCTTAAGATACCCGGCCATCTCCTGGTGCCAACCGGAGACAGTTTCCGGGTCGTAGTTCTCCACGAGGTCGACTTCGTTCCAAAGGTCCCAGGACATGACGTTCCGGCTGTACCCCCAGCGGGCCACGATGTACCGGTAGCGGTTGCGGAAGGCGCGCTTTACGCGCTCATCGGTGAAGAACATGGATGGGCTTGCGACGCTGCCGCCATTGCGCACGTTCCAGGGGCTGTAGAGCCACTCCTGGTCGAACTTGTCGCGGCGCACCTGCCCATGGCTGTTGAAGGTGATTTCCAGGAACAGGTCGTACTGGCTGGCGAGGTCCACGCAATAGTCGAGCCGCCAAGCATTGTACAGGTTGTACCAGCCCACATCGCCGAAACGCGAGTGGTACTCGTCGCCCCACTCGATTCCTCCCCACCATGCGCACATCCAGGTCCGGACGAAGTTCAGACCCTCTTCGTGGAAACGCTTGAAGTACCGGTCGAAGTCATACGTCCCCGCCTGGTTGGAGGCGTCATCCCCCCCATCGCGCATGTTGATCCCGATGGGCCAGAACCAGTCGCCATTCTCGAACTCGAAGTACCTCGGGTCGCTGCGGCTCACCCGGACGTACCCTTCCGGGTGCAGAGGAGCCGTGGCAGAGAAGGTGCTCGGACGCGAAGCCAGCACGCCCTCGGCATCGGTGACGGTCACCCAGTAGGTATACTCGCCGGTCTCCTTCGGGGCGAACCGAACCTTCCAGCAGGCGTCGCCCACCGGCGTCAGCCGCTCATGGCCCTCGTCGGTTCGAGAGCGCTCGTAGGGCTGGTAGTAGAACCCCGGAACCCGCACCGTGTTGCCCGAGGGCGAGATGAAATGCCCTTGCACGTCCACGATCTCGGGGTCGAAGGGGTTCTCATAGGTGTCCGCCACGTCGAATGTCAGCTCGAACTTCTCATACTTCGGCACAGACTTCGAGTTGGCCACGGGCTCGATCCAGCCGCGCTTAGTCCCCGCCCGCTGGGTCATCGGGCCGAGAACTCGGTCCTCCCCGCTGAGCGTCACGTTATCGATGAACACGCTGCCTTCCCACGGGCTCTTGCCGAAGAAGCGCAGTCCGAACTCTCGCGGGTGGCGAGTCGCGTAGCGCCACGACCGCTTGTGCCCGCCCGGCTTCCAGATCGCGGAAGTCTGCGAGATGTCCAGTTCGTAGTGGGCCCATTGCCCACGGGCAGGCTGCCGCATGCGCTTGAGGGTCGTCGCGTCCGCGTAGATCGGGGTCTGGTACCAGTAATAGCTCGAGTCCTTCAGGTACGCCCAGCAGTCGAAGGCTTCTTCGCCCGCAGGAACGCTGGAGGGTATCCACAGGTCGAAGGACAGCTTCGTGTAGCCCGTCCAGTCGCGCCAGGGGGTGTATGAGACGCCGAAGCC
>JAGPGE010000666.1 GCA_018056145.1 Armatimonadota bacterium | reverse complement strand
TGACGTATGCACGACTAAGGTACCTGGTGTGCGATTGTCCAGCTCGGCAGATCCATCTCTGCCAGTTCTGGTCGCGGCGGGGGTTCCTGGTCGAAACTGGCGAATGGAGGTGTATCTGTTTTGCCTACTGGCACTGTCAAGTGGTTCAACGACGAGAAGGGCTTCGGTTTCATCGAGACCGAGGGTAGCGAGGACGTTTTCGTCCATTTCTCCGCCATTGCTGGCGAGGGCTACCGGTCTCTGGCCGAAGGCGCGAAGGTTGAGTTCGACGTGGTCCAGGACGCGAAGGGCCCCCGAGCCGAGAACGTCATGGTCATCAACTAAGACACTCATCGCGTAAGCCAAAGACCCCGCCAGGGCAACCCCGGCGGGGTCTTTCATTATCGGCGGTCAGTTCGGAGATCAACCTTCCCGGTATGGGAACAGGTCGTCCACCTGAGCCGCGGCAAGCTCGGTCAGGAACTGCGCCAGCTTCCCGACGACCGCTTCCTCGTAAGCCGCGCCCTTTTCCGCTGTGGCAAGCGCCGGGTCTCCGAAGCTACTGTCCACGGTGAACCGGTCCCACGGCCGGGCAACCCACGCCCAGCCTTCGTGCATCGCCCCGAGCACCGGTTCGCGCGTCGCCCCGTCTCCCGCAATCTCCATGCGCACCAGGTCCGGGCGCATGTGCAGGAGCATGGAAGTCTCCATCTCGTCCGCATGCTCGCCTGGGCGCTCGAAGGTCTCCCGCGCCGCGGCCTGGTTCGCCATGTACCAGTTCACGAGGAACAGTTTCACGTTGGTCTGCCGATAGAGTTCCCGCAGAAGGGGCTGGAACTCATTGCCCCCGTGGCCATTGAGAACCACCATCTTCGGGATCCCGTGCTCCTCCACGCTGGACACGATGTCCGTGACCACCTGAAACAGTGTGCTCGGGCACAGGCTGATCGTCCACTTGAAGCCCAGGGTGTTCTCGTTGATCCCGAAGGGCATGCCGGGCAACAGCAGGACTTTTGCACCGTCGCCCCACGCCCGCTCACACGCCAGCCGCCCCAGGCGCTCCACCATGATCGTGTCGGTGGCGTAGGGCAGATGAAGCCCGTGGGCCTCGGTCGCGCCCACCGGAAGCACTGCGACCTGGTACTGCTCATCCTGAGCAAGTCCCAGGGTGGTCTCGCCAAGATTCCAATTTGCCATCCCTCGCGTCCTCCGTGGCATGCCCCGGTTCAGGGCAACAGTCGTCTCGTGGTCATCCGCGGCCATTGCGTGAGCTGTCGGAAGCCCTCCGCGTAGCGTACCCCGCTCTGCATCCCGCGGAACTCGGCCATTACCCGCGCCACATTCACGATGTCCAGCCCGTCATGCTCGCGGATCCACTGCACCTGGCTGGCGTGACATTCGATGACCCGCACCTTGGTCTCCCAGTGTGGGGTGATGTCCACGTACTCAGTGGGCTGGAAACCCGTGCCAGTGGGCGTGTCCATGTAGAAGACCGAGGGCACACGGTCATGTCCGGGCAGGTCGCGCAGCCCCTTCACATTGGGCGCGCCCGCCAGGAAACTCGCGCTGAACACGAGGGCGCTGGTGTTGCAGTGGTCCGGGTGGTAATCCTCAGGATTGTGGGTGATGATGATGTCTGGACGGGCCTGTCTGACCGCGTCGATGAGTGGCGCGCGGCACGCTTCATCCACAAAGAGCTCGCCATCCGGCAGGTTCAGGAACATCAGCTCCGCACCGATAATCGCGGCGGCATCCCCGGCTTCCCTTCGGCGGATGGCTGCAAGCTCCTCGCAGGTCATCTCATAGGCGCCCTTGTCGCCGTTGGTCATGCAGCAGACGAACAGATCATCGCCCCGTGCGCGGCAGGCGAGGAGGGTTCCCGAGCAGTACATCTCCACGTCATCGGGGTGCGCCCCGACGGCCATCACTCGCACACCATGTCACCTCTCCCGGGCGGGCCAGCCGTCGCGGCCGGCATCGCGTTGCGTCACCCACTTTTCACCGCGACCCCCTCCGGTACCTCCGCCCTCGCGTCCCTTCTCCGGCGGGGGAGCGTAGGTGTCCAGCAGTAACCGCAGCGCCGGGGGCAGGTAGATTGACTCCAGGTCTTCAGCGGCCAGCATGATTGCCAGCGCATCCACCTTGCCCCGCAGATTCTGGGTGCTGTCCACGATCATCACCTTGCGCCCCTGAAGCACGCACTTGCCGCTCCGGCCACCGGCGGCCTCGTAACGGATCTCATACCCCAGCGATGTCGCCAGGCGCTCGAGGCGGTCCAGCAGTTCATCGTCATCCATCGGCCGCACGCTCCCGCACGGTGAGGGATCTGCGGGCTGCCCCGCAGCCCGACTCAGAGCCAGCGCTTTCGCTTGAAGTACCAGAGCATTGCGAGCGCCGTTACCGCCATGGCCGCCATACAGGCCGCAAAGCCCCCGACCCACTCCGTCCCCGGCATGTACTCGAAGTTCATGCCATATACGCCGGCGATGAACGTGATCGGCATGAACAAGGTGGCGATGAGGGTCAGCACCTTCATCACCTCGTTCATCCGGTTGCTCATCACTGATAGATGAGTGTCGAGCAGGCTGGTAAGTACGTCGCGGAAGGCTTCCAGGGTCTCGATAGCCTCCACCACGTGATCGTGGATGTCGCGCAGGAAGACCTCGGTCCCGGCTTCGAACAGCGGGCAGTCGCCGCGGCGCAGGAGGCTCACCATGTCCCGCAGGGGCCAGATCGCGCGGCGCATCGCCAGCAACTCCCGGCGCAGTTCGTGCAGATCGCGTATGCCGCCGGACCCTCCGTCGCCGGACAGCGCCTGCTCAATCTCCTCGATCCGGTCGCCGAGGGCCTCGAGCACTACGAAATACTGGTCCACCACCATGTCCAGCACCGCGTATGCCAGGTAATCCGCGCCGCTCGCGAGAATCCTGCCTCTGCCTTCACGGATGCGCCGGCGGACCGGCTCGAGAAGCCCCGTTGGCCGCTCCTGGAAAGTCAGCAAGAAGCCCTGACCCAGGACGATGCTGATCTGCTCGGTCACCGGGCGCTGCGCTGCATCGTCCCACGACAGCAGCTTCGCCACCAGGAGTATCTGGTCGCCGAAATCCTCGACTTTCGGGCGGTGGTGGGTATTGACCACGTCCTCCAGGCCAAGCGGGTGAACGCCGAAGCCCTCGCCCACCGCCTGCACCGCTTCCACATCATGCAGGCCGTGCACATTCACCCACACCACGGCGCTGGTCGCCCGCGCCTCAAGGCAGTCCGACAGCGTTGCCTCGCGTTCGGCGGCGAGCCCGTCCGGCCCGTACGCGATCAGGCTGACGCGAACGTGGTCCGCTTTTTTCTCGCCCACATGCACCAGGGTGCCCGGGGGATTTCCCAGCTTCTGCTTGGGACGGCGGCCGATCCTGCTGTGGAATGTGTCCTTGTCCTTGCCGGCCATGGTCCTCACTCCAGCGCGCCGTGGGCTGGGTCTGCACCAACCATTCCTGGGATTCCGCGCCCGGATGCATTTCCCCTGCGTCGGTGAGGCCAATGTTTTCGCGGTGGAAGTGAAGGTCCCTGGCCTGCGGCACGTCGAATAGGGCA
>JAGPGE010000665.1 GCA_018056145.1 Armatimonadota bacterium | reverse complement strand
GTGCAGGCCTCCGTCGCCATGGCCCGACTGTCATGCCGGCGGGGCGTATCCCAAGGCCGACGCATCGGGAGAGGCGCTCAAGATGATCATCGACAGGTGGGTGGGTGCGAGGGTAGGGCTGGTTGGGAACCCGTCCGATGGCTATGGGGGCAAGACGATCTCCTGCATGCTCGCGAACTTCGGCGCGCGAGTGATGCTGTATGAGAGCCGGACGATCGAGATCGTCCGCCACCCCCTTTTCGACCCCGTCACTTTCCGCAGTCTCACAGACCTGGCCGAGACGGCGCAGCACGATGGCTACTACGGCGGCATACGTCTCCTGTTCGCGACCTGCAAACGGTTCTTCGAGTTCTGCCGGGAGCGCGGCATCACGCTTCCCGACCGCAATTTCGTGTTGCAGTACGACACGGACATACCCCGTCGCGTGGGCCTTGCCGGCTCAAGCGCAATCGTCACCGGCGCAGTCAAAGCGCTGCGAGATTTCTATGAGCTCACCGACGAGGACATTCCCCAGGCCATTATGCCCAACCTCATCCTGAGTGTGGAGGTCGACGAACTGGGGATCCAGGCCGGGCTGCAGGACCGGGTGGTCCAGACTTACGGTGGGCTGGTCTACATGGATTTCGACCCGGGTTACTTCGCGAAGCAAGGGCATGGCCTGTACGAGCAACTCCCGATTGACCTTCTTCCTCCGCTTTACCTGGCGTACGCAGATGCCCCCAGCGATTCCGGGGTGATCCACAGCGGCGTCCGCTACCGCTACAACCGTGGGGACGAGGATGTGCGCCAGGCGATGCGCCAGTTCGCACAGTTCACGGACACTGCGAGGGAAGCGCTGCTTGCGGGCGACCATGAGCTGCTGGGGCAACTGATGGACCGCAATTTCGATCTGCGACGCAGGATATTCGGGGACGAGTGCATCGGCCGGCGCAACCTGGAAATGATTGAGCTTGCCCGCAGTCTCGGTCTGTGCGCCAAGTTCTCGGGTTCCGGTGGGGCAATCGTCGGCATCTGCGACACGGCCGACAGGTTCATGCGGGCACGCGAGGCCTTCAACGAGCGTGGTTTCGAGTTCGTGGAGCTGCTTCCTGCCAACGGCATGGCTGCCGCGCGCGGACTGCACCCGCCGGTCATTGACGCAGTGCCGTCTGCCTTCTCAACAGCCCGGTAATGCTGGATGCCTGCCGTACGTCGAATGAGCGACTTTCCCTTTGCACACGGAACATAGATGGCAGACCACGCTTCGAATGGACGCTGGCTGAATGAAGATCGGCATGATTGGCGTCAAGAGCGTCCCTTGCAGCGGGGGCATCGCCCGGTACACAGAGGAACTTGGGCGTCGTCTGGCCGCCCGCGGTCACGAGGTTACTGTCTACTGCCGGAAGCAGTACCTCGATGACCAAGCATGCAGCGTACACGCGGGGATTCACCGGTGCAAGAGCCCCGGTCTCAGCGGGAAGCACCTTGATGCCCTGTCACATACGTTCACGGCTGCATGCGACGCAATAGTGCGCGACTTCGACGTCCTCCACATCCATGGTCTGGCTCCGGGCTTCGTCATCCCAATGCTCCGGGCAACTACGCGCAAGCGCATTGTGCTGACCGTTCACGCGTGTGACTGGCAAGGCAGCAAATGGGGAGGGGCGGCGCGAGCATGCATGTACCAGGCTTCATGCGTGGGTCTTCGGCTGGCCCACCGCGTCACGGCCGTGTCCAGAGGGCTCCAGGAGTATCTGCGGCAGGAGCGGGGATGCGATGCCACCTATGCCCCGCCGGGCATTCCAGTGTCCAGCATTGCGGCGCCTTCCGAGATACTCAAGCGTCGGATTGAGCCTGGCGGCTACGTGCTGTGCGTGTCCCGGCTGGTGCCGGAGAAGGGCGTCCACTACGCAGTCCAGGCCTTTGAGCGGCTGCAGACTGACAAGAAGCTGGTAATCGCCGGCGACTGTCCGTATGAGTGCGAATATGTCAAAGAGCTCTTCTCGCACGCCAGTGACAGGGTCATATTCCTGGGCTACGTCTCCGGCCGGACCCTTGCAGAACTGTACTCGCACGCCTACGTCTTCCTGCAGCCCTCCGATCTGGAGGGCCTCTCTATCTCGGTTCTCGAGGCACTTAGCTACGGACGTTGCGTGCTGGCAAGCGATATACCACAGAATCAGGAAGCCCTCGCGGGGCATGGGTATACCTTTGATGCGGGCCGAGTGGAGTCCCTTGCTGAGAAGCTTGAGTGGCTCCTCGCGCATCCGGGTGCAGTGCAGGAGCAGTTCGCCCGCGTACGCGAACACGTTCGGCAGTCCTACGACTGGGAGAGGACGACTGACACCTACGAACAGGTCTACGGATCCTGCTTCGTGAACGCGGAAGGGGCCACGGCGCTTCCAGGCCCAGCCCGATAGCCCGTGATGACGTCGGCCGGATAGACGCGAGAATCGCTCTCAGTCCCAGCCGCCGCACCCCGCGTGTGAGTAGTGTCAAGGAGGGGAGTTGGGTGCCCGAGAAAGCCGTCAGAGTGGAGCATAGCATGGCTTGGCCAGTTGCGGTTCCAGAGCAGATGGAGCACGATCTGGCGCACAAGGCCAGCCTCGCCCTAGCGCGACCCCGGCCCTTCTACAACTGCGCCAAACGTGTGATCGACATAGTGGTCTCCCTTGCCGCCATACTGTTCTGCACGCCGCTTTGGCTCATCACAGCGATCCTGATCAAGCGTGACAGCAAGGGCCCGGTTCTCTTCAGGCAGCGACGTCCGGGGCTGAACGGGAAGCCTTTCACACTACTGAAATTCCGGACGATGGTCGATGATGCCGAGAACAGGCTTCCCGAGGTCATTCATCTGAACCAGGAACGTGATGGGTCGCTGATCCGGATCAAGGATGACCCGAGGGTGACCCGCCTGGGTAGGCTGCTGCGGGCAACCAGTTTCGACGAGACGCCCCAGTTCGTCAATGTGCTTCTTGGCCACATGAGCCTCGTGGGACCCAGGCCGATATCTCGCCCGATCGCGGACAAACGGAACCCGATCCGTCTCGGTGTCCTGCCGGGCCTCACCGGCCTGTGGCAGATCAGCGGCCGCAAGGACACGGGCTGCGCGTACATGATCGGCAAGGACCTCGAGTACATCTGCAGACGTTCGCTGACCTACGATCTTTGGATTGTTCTGCAGACCGTACTTGTGGTGCTCCGCCGGAGCGGGGCTCGCTGAGGGAAACATGGCTCTCACGACCAGGACAGCCCTGTGGATAGCCGTGGGTATGCTGGGCGGCACGCTCGCGTGGTCGAAGTACGAGGCGCGTTGTGTCCCAGCCAGCACAATCCTGCTGGAAAACGTGCCCTGTGCAATCGGGCAATGGAAGTGCTCGAAGACTGAGGAATCCGATGCTTACGGTGCTGAGGTGAAAACGCTGATCCGGGAGTACACTGCGCCCGGAGGGCGCCGCGCAGAAGTGATCCTCCAGGGCACCTACACTCGACTGGGTGGGCTTCGGGACTGGCCGCTGGCACACACAACCGGAGGCTGGACAATAGCTCACGAAGAGAGCAGGACGCTCGCGGTCGCTAAGTCACAGAT
>JAGPGE010000664.1 GCA_018056145.1 Armatimonadota bacterium | reverse complement strand
TGGCTCTGGTAGAACTGCAGGCCCAAGGACCGGGTGAACATCTTCTGGTCCGTCAGATAGATCAGCGGGCCCAGAAAGTCGTTCCAGACATACAGGAAGTGGAACAGCGCAACCACCGCCAGCGCGGGTTTCGACAGGGGCAGCACCACGTGCCGGAAGATTCCCAGTTCCGAACAGCCGTCGATGCGCGCGGCGTCGGAAAGCTCCCGGGGGATACTCAGGAAGAACTGGCGCAGGAGGAAGATATTGAAGGCGCTGCCCAGGAACGCGGGCACCCACAGGGGGCGGAAGGTGCCGATCCAGCCAAGTTCACGGAAGATCGCGAAGACAGCGACCATGGTGACCGGGAAGGGCACCATCATGGTCGCGAGTGCGATTGCAAAGACGATGTCGCGCCCCTTCCAGTTGATGCGCGCGAAGCCGTAGGCAACCAGCGCATTGGACAGGACGGTGCCGATGACCCCCAGTATCGCGAGGTACAGCGTGTTCACGGCGTACCGCAGGAAGGGGATGTAGCCGAGCTTGTCGCTGCCGTAGGTGACGGCGTCGGCGTAGTTGCGCCACTGGATCGTGGAGGGAATCCAGACCGGCGGCACCCGCATGGTTTCTTCGATGGGTTTGAGGGAGGTGGAGATCATCCAGACCAGAGGGAACAGGAAGGCGACCGATCCGATGACCAGCAGGAGGTAAGCGACCAGCCGTCCGGTGGAGGATTTGGCGGTCATGGGCTGAAGGCACTATTCGCATCCCGGGTGCCGATGACCTGCCGGCCTTGGACGTTATTGGCTGGGCAGCCCTGTTTTTCCGGATTCCCTGATAGCACTCCCCGCCCATATGTGCTATCATTCCCCTGTCGTTTGCGGCACAGGCTCATGGGTAAGATAAAGGGGCGGGGACCCGTGGCGAAAGAACTTGGGCCCATTGACATCAGACGCGAGGCGAAAGGAGGTGGCAGTGTATTGACGCACCCGAAAATCCTTATCGCCGAGGAGCAGGCGGGTCTCGCAAGGCTTCTTGACCTGCTCATCCGGCAGAAGGGCTTTCGGACAGACATCGCAGGCAGCGGCCAGCAGGCGATCGAGCTGGCAAGAGACGAGCATCCAGATCTAATCGTACTGGATTCGATGATGCTCGCGCCGGGCGGGGGCACCCTCCTGGATCAGTTAAGGGAAGATCAGGAGACGCGCGAGATCCCGATGGTGGTCCTGACCACCGAAGAGACCATCGACGACCTTCCTGGTGACGGGTTGGCTTTCCTCACAAAGCCCTTCGAGCCCCGCGGCCTGCAATCCCTGATCGAAAGCGTACTTCTGTCCCATCGCTCCGCAGTGTAATCCAAGCCATCATACCCTAACAATGAACGAGAGCCGGGCAGCTGTCCGGCTCTCGTCGCATCTCCAGCCTTGTCACCCGCGCCGCGTTCACGGGGCCAGCGCTTGGGGCTTGCCGGCCTCAGACACCGTCACCGCAACGTTCCCCGTCGCGCTATAACCACTGCGCGCGCCGGTCTCCACGTGGGCGACCGCGGGTATTGAGAGTGTGTCACCCACCTGCGCGTCGCAGATGGCGAACTCCGTTCCCGCCCGGAATCCCTCGGTGCTCTCCACTGTATAGCGCATCAGTTGCCCCAGTCGCGTGCGGATCACCCGGGTCTGGGCGTCTCGCGCCTTGAGGAGCTTGCCGCTCATGAACTGGGTGCCGTCAGCGCTGTCGCAGGTCGCGTACTCGTGGGCCAGGAGGCTCACGAACTCCTGCTCGCTCCCGGGATCGTCCTCGAGAATCCCGGTGCCCAGTACCAGTGTTGCGCTTTCCAGGTAGATCCGCGAGCCTGTGGGGGTATTCTCGACCCGGGCGATTCGGTGGGCGGTATTGCGGCTGTAGAGCGGGTTATCGAACAGAACCACCTGGCCGTTCAGGCGACCATCCGCGGGCAGTTGCGCATCCACATCCACGACCGACGCCGCCTCATCCACCCCAGTCACCGTGCCCGAGTACTGATCCTGCGCACAGGCGATGGTCAGGTCGCCGAACCGCAGCTCCCGCGCTCCGGACAGGTCTGCCTGCTCCACCCGTCCGCCACGCAATCTCAGATGGGCGAAGCGGCCCCGGAACCGTAGAGGAACCGCAAGACCGCTGAACTGCCGGGACTTCTCCGCGTCTCCCGCTGAAAGGAACACATCGGTCGCGCCATCCTCCAGCTCCACCACAATGCCCGTGGGGGTGATCTCATCGCCAGCTGAATCCACGGACAGCCGCCGCGCCGACGTGATGAAAGGCCGTGGCTCCGCGGGCTCTTCCTGACCGGCGGGAGTGAGACTGATGCTGGTCATCCCGAACCAGAAATGCCCGGCATTGTCGTCTTTCGTCAGCCGTAGGGCGAGGGTGTGTTGCCCCGCGTCAAGGGCCAGTTCCCCGAGCCTTGCGGGCACTGCCGGGCCCACGGCCCCAGCGGTCCCAGTCACCAAATCGCCCAAGGGCAGGCCGTCCACCAGCACTTGCACAGAGCCGTATGAAGGCGACTGGTAGTGCCCGAGGGTGATCACATACTGCCCCGCGCGCTCCACCGAGAACGGCACAGTCATCTCATCCCCGCTCTTCTCGGCCTGGAACAGGAGCACGCCGATCCCAGTGACCATCTTGGTGCTCCCCGCAGTAACACGCGCAAGGGGCGCAAGATCTCCAGCCTGCACAGTATCCCCCGTGTGACGAAGTCCGTACGGTTCGAGAATCGCCACGAAGTTGCTTGACAGGTCGCCGTCCGACTTAAGCCTAGCGATCGCGTAGCGGGTCTTCGGCAGGAGCGGGTAGATTCCGGGAGCCCGCGCGGTGATGACTTCCGTCCCGGGCTGGCCGAGGATCGTGGCTTTCAGGAAGTCCTGTTCCCCCGGCAGCGACCAGGTTGCGGACCAGTTCTCGTCGCATGTCGCCGCCTGCGGGGCCATCAGGAAGCCCAGCCCGTTGCCCGGCGGCGGGTTCCAGTAGGGCCTGCCCGGGAAGCCCTTCATATCGCCGTCATTGAGCTGCATGTCGCCCCAGCGGATGTCCGGCCCTGCCAGGGACCCCTCCGCGGGTTCGGGCAGTTCAACGCCCTCGAAGGTCGCCTGCTCTCCGAACGAGTGCAGCAGGTAGTCGTGCTGCTTGCCGCCCCTGACTCGGAACAGGTCGACCAGGTAACGCCGGTCGCCCTCGCCCGCCATCGCCAGCAGGCGGCGGTACACACTCACGCCTTGGTTCACATAGCTGTTCTCGCTGGAGGCTTCCACCAGCTTCAGGCCGGGCAGGTCCGCGAACTGGTGCAGGCTACCGCCGGTGCCGCTGCCCTCGGACCGCTGGGGTTTTTCATCCACCAGCACCAGGTTGTGGCTTGCGGTCTGCCTACCCCACCCCACTTGGGTGTGAGTGCTGCCCAGACCGTAGCCGAGATCATAGGTGACCTCAAACCCTCGCGCGTAGTAGTTGATGTTCAGGTCGTCCAGGTGGCCGTGGTTGAGGCTCGGACCGTAGCGCAGGAGCAGTGCCTGGGCCGACGGGCCTTCACCGTCCCGCAGGAACGCGAAGCCCTTCTGCCCGAAC
>JAGPGE010000663.1 GCA_018056145.1 Armatimonadota bacterium | reverse complement strand
CGGCAGCTTGCGGTACGCATGGCAGTGGATGTCGATGAACAGGGGGGGCAACTCCCTTCAGGTGTCGAAGCTTCGAGGATGCCGCGGCGCGAGACCCCTCTTGGGCTTTCATTCGCCGGGACGCGCCTGAGGCCCTTCTGACGAGGATCGCGGTCCATCGTGGTGCCTTCCGGAGCAACCACTCGGCATCGGCTTGCGGATGGAGGCGGACCTGCGGAGACACGGATGCGCCGTGATCGCGGGCCGTCAGTACCCGAACAGCTCGTGGTGGATCTGGCTGCGTGGGACGCCGTTGGCGCGCAGGTCCGCCTCAAGCTTCCGCACCATAATCGGCGGGCCACAGAGCAGGAACTCGTGCTCCGCAAGCTCCCGGTTGAGATGCTCCTCGAGCAGCCCAACTGTGATGAACCCCACCCGCAGGCTCTCGTGCTCCTCAAGACCGCTCAGCACGTGGACCAACTCGACATGCTCCGCGGCCTCGACCTCCTCGCGCAGGGCAATGTCCTCCTCATACTGGTTCCCATAGAAGAGATACGCTTCGCGTCCCGGTAGCCGCTCCAGTTCGTCGATCATGCGCCGGAACGGGGTGACTCCGATGCCTCCGGCCAGCATGACCACCGGCCTTTCGGACCGTAGCGCCTCGCGCCCGAAGACCCCGTATGGTCCATCGACGAGCAACCGCTCCCCGGGCCGGGTTTCCTGAAGTCGGCGCGTGGTAACGCCCAGCGCTTTCACGGTGATGTGGATCTCACCGGTCTTCTCTCGGTACTTCGAGACCGTAAACGGGCGCACTGGCCGGAATGCTCCGTGGCGGAAGAACGCAAACTGCCCGGCAAGTGGACACAGCGGGCGCCGGACTGGCCTCATTGCGATGTCCACCACGTCCGCGGCCGCGTGTGCAACGCGGGTTACTTGGTAGACCGAACTGAACACACCGAACTCTGCCAGGAGTCTGAGTATGTAGAAGAGCCCCACCGCGGCCAGCACGCCGAGCCAGACCGATCCCAGCGCGGTCTCGTTCAGCGTCCCCCCGATGGCGTAACCGTGAACGAAGACCGCCGGGAGGAGGAGATAGCTGGACAGGTGCGTCAGGTACCACGGGTCCTTGCCGATGCGCTTCCGAACAAGAGTACTCGTGGCGACGATCCCGCACAGCACGGCGAAAGCGACGATGCCAAGGAGCACATAGGCCGCTAGGCGCGGAGGGAGATCGCCTCCGAACAACCACTGATTGTGCTTGTCCCGGTAGTACAGGGCGATGAAGACAGGGTGGAGAAGCACCAGCGCCGGCGCGGCCGTGCCGATTGCCTTGTGCAGGCCGATCGCCCAGATGTAGTCGGGTGTGACCCAGCGCGCAACCGCCTGTCGGTAGCCGAGAAGGAACTGCCAGAAGAGCAGCATTGTCCCGAACAGGGAGCCGATCTTGGCGGGCAGTTTCCAGGCATTGAGCGTTGCCGTGGGCTCATCCAGCGAGACGAAGAACACCGGCGCGACGCTTGTGACGGCGATGGTGAGAAGCAGCGCGGTCTTTCGGATATCTACGCGTCGGACCATGGTGGCAGCTCTGACCACGCGGGGGATCTGGCACGCAACCGGCATCTGAGCGCAGCACGGCCATTCCGGTCGGCTGCGTCCGGCGGGATGCTCGGGCCGAAGCTCCCGCAGCCTCGAGTTTCACCCCTGGGCATGGACGGCGGGGCACCGAACCGGACGACTGACGCCCTCAGAACCTCATCGCCTCGAAGGCCTGCTCGTAGAGCCAGTGACCGAAGTCATTCGGGTGGTTAATATTGTTCCCCAACAGCGACGACTGGTCCTTGCGCTTCAGAACCATCTCCCACGTGCTGAACACATCCACGTAGGCGCACCCCGCTTCGGCGGCGGCTTCACGGGTCGCGGCGGCATACTGGTCCATGCGGTGGGTGCTGTGAACCCAGTGGTCATTGGGCGGGAACGCCGAGAACAGGATGACCTCGGCCCCCTTGCGCTCCCGAATCATCTTCACCAGTTCCACCAGGTTGGCCCGGAACGCGTCGGGCTCCGTGTTCCCCTTGTTGTGATCGTTCATCCCCCAGCCAACAAGCACGAGGTCCGGCTTGTCCACGGTCCCCAAGTACTTGTCGAACCAGTCGATCCCCTGGCGCGAGGCGTAGCCCGAGATCGACACATCCTGCACCTCCACCCGCGCATTCGGGAACCGGCGCTGCAGGTAGCTCGCGAAGCGGTTCTGGAACCGGAACTCCGGGCGCGACGCCTCGCCACCGGCGGTGATGCTGTCGCCGTAAGAGGCGATTTTGAACGGCCCGCCGGCCTCGAGTTTCGCGCGCACCGCAGCCATCGCCTGGGTCTGGTCATTCGGCTGCGCCCAGGGCTTCCCGTTGCTGGTGCGGTAGTCGGCCCAGACGAAGAACGGGTGGTTGCCCCAATTGGTGAACTCCGCGTGGTTGAACTGCTCCAGGCCGTACAACACATGGGTGGAATAATCCGGGATGCGCGAACCGGCGGTGCGGCTGATGGTGCCCGCAGCGTAGTCCACCTTGTAGTCGGCGCCCTCGGTGTAGACCACACAGCCCTCATCCGTCGCCACGAAAGCGCTGCGAACGGTCAGCGTGCCGGGCAGAATCTGGTCGAAGCACAGGTTCGCGGGCTTCTCGGCGGCCAGCACGAGGCTCTCGCCGCGCACATCCATGCTGATGCCGGGCTGTTCCTGTGCCCCAGCAACGCAGGCAAGCGAGCAGATGAGCGGCCACATCATGCAGCGTGAATCCATGGTGCAACACTCCAGTCGGGCGGTTGAGGCTCGGATGCGGTAGCGAAGACACCCTGTTTCACCGTGACGGCCACATCGTCCTTCCCCTTCATTGTCACAGGCGAATGAAGGGTGCTGTGGCAGGACCGGCGAACTCACCCTTGCCGCGCAAGGGGTTGTTACCAGCGGCACAAGGGGTGATAGCGCATGTGCCGAACGCTGATCGGAATCGCGTGCCTCATGGTGGCCGGAGTCTGGGGTGCGAGTCCGGACGAGGTGAGGACGATGACCGCGGATGAACTCGCAAGCTGGGAGCGGTGGCTCTGCCCGTTGCCGAAACAGGTGGAGTTGATTGGCAAGGTCATCGTGCCCGTGGAGCGCCTGCGGGTGCGGACCAGTGGCAGCGCGAGTATCCTCGATGACCAACTGAGCGCGGAACTCTCCGCGGCGCTGGAGGAGAAGACTGGCGTGAAGCCCGACCTCGCTGCGGGAGTGGGACCGGGCGATTTCGTGCTGGACTTCCGCCGGCGCGATGAGGACAAGACGCTTCTGGCGGATAGGGTGCATCCCGACCAGGCGTACATCCTGGAAACGGTGACTGACGACGGCCTGGTCACCCTCGCCTGCCGGGCATTGAGCGAGACCGGCAGCCTGTTTGGGATGCGGACGCTCAGGCAGTTGCTGGTTGCGTCGGTGCAGGGAACCGGACAGGAAGCCACGGTGGGGATCCCGGTGGGGAGGATCACCGACTGGCCGGATATGGAGGAGCGCGGGCAATGGGGCGGCAGCGTGGCGCAGGACCTCGAATGGCTGGCGGGGTTTAA
>JAGPGE010000662.1 GCA_018056145.1 Armatimonadota bacterium | reverse complement strand
GCAGGTAGACCTTCAGCAGGCCTGCGCGCTTGGTTTGGCTTGCGAAATCCGCGAGGCCCGGCGCGCCCTCGCTCCAGGCGTATTGGCCGCCAATGTCGACGTGGTAATAGGCACATTCCAGGGCGACTCCCGCGGCGTACAGGGAGGTCGCGCACAGGGCAAGTCCAGCGATGAAGGGAAGTTCGAGACGCATGGGATCTCCTTTGCTCTCCAGCGCGTATCAGTACGGGGCCGGGTAGCCCTCGACACCGACTGGCTTTGTGATGCGCCACGGACTCTCCGGCAGGCGGGCAAGCCACGGGGTCGCCTGTGGCCCACAGCCGCACGGGTAATCCTGGGGCCGATAGCCGATGACCGGGCCGAGTTCGTCCCACATTTCGGTAGTCTCGGTGCATAGCACGATGGGGATTTGCGCATTGTGCTTGCGGATTTCCGCGATGCAGAACTCGTAGATCTCCTTCCGCACCCAGTGGGGAAAGGGTTTCACTCTCAGGTCCTTCATCTCCTCAACAGACTCCCGGGCAGCCTGCAGGTACACCGGATCCAGCATATCCTCGCCGACGATCTTCAGCATGTCGTCGCAGCTCATCCAGGCCAGCGTAAACAGGGCGATGAGGTCCGGGTTGCTGCGCTCGAAGACCATGCGGGTCATCTGCGCGATCTCATCCCGCCAGTTGCGGGTAGGGATGATGGGCTTGTACTTGTAGCGGGTGCAGATGCCCATCTCGTCGCACTTCCGGGCGGCCTCGATGCGCTCCGTCATGGTTGCCGAGCCGGGCTCCAGCACGGTGCTCTGGGTTTCTGTGGTCAGGCTCCAGACGATGATCGTGTGCTCCCGGCCGGCTGGGGACACGTCGGCGAAAAAGTCCACATTGGCGCTCTTGGAGTGGATCAGCAGGTAGTAGTCGTCGCTGGTCCCGAAGTACTCGGCAAGCGCCGGGACCGCACCGTATTCCGGCTCCAGCGCCAGCGCCTCGGAGTCGTCCTCAAACAGATAGGTCTTCTCCCACGGGTTTGCCTTCACCAGTAGGTCCAGGTGCTCCAAATACTCCTCGACGTTCATCATCACAGTGATCAGCGAGCCAAGTCCGCAGTAACAGCAATGATGGGGGCAGCCGTTGGTAAGGTGAATTCGCCATGCAGGCCGGCAGATGTGATCAGGTGAGGGTGCGATCCTGCCCATGTGGGAGTCGAACCAGCGAAAGGCGTCGTAGCCGTAGGCGCACTGCAGCGGCCCACCCGCACCGGGATGGCCTTCGATGGCCGCTTTATGGTCCCAGGCGTTGTCGAAGCGCATGACCCCGAGGAACCACGCGGGGTCACAGAGGTCCTCTGTCTCGCCCATTCTCTGCCGGGCATGCGCCCAGTCGTGACGGATAGAGAGCTCAGGGATCTGGTCTTTGGAAACGATCTCGATAGGGGTCTCCGGGGGGATTGCAGCCAGCATCCTGTCTGCGCGGGCCTTCATGAGCGGATCCTGCAGCACTTCATCGAGGATTGCGAGGTACGGCGGGCGAAGGGCGTACATGATAAGTGTCACCTTGCCTAAGCGCTTGGCCAACGGATACTGCGTGGCGACTGATTGTTCCCTCGCCGTCGACCGGAGACCTCCGGGAGAGGCGAGCGCTCTCTTGACGCGGCAGCACAATCTGGGTCATCCTAACACGCGGCGGGGCACAGCCTGACTGATTGAGAGGCCACCGAGGTATGAGCGAAAAGACAGACGGCGTCATCGAACTGACCGACGCGGACTTCGACGCGGGAACCGTTGCGGAAGGCTGGTGCCTCGTGGATTTCTACGCCACCTGGTGCCCGCACTGCAAGGCGTTCCGGCCAGACTACGAGGCCTTCGCGGACAGTTACGGCGGCCCGGTGAAGCTGTATGCGGCCGACGTCGATGCCGCGAAGAGCGCGACGAAGGCCCACAAGGTGCGATCAATCCCGTGTCTCGTTCTCCTGCGCGACGGGGAGATCGTGCAGAGCAAGACCGGCGCGATGAAGCCCGACGCTCTCGCAGCGTGGCTTGAGGAGCACGTGATCGGTTAGGGCGACCTCCCCGGCGGTCTCATCACGGGCGCGTGGGGCGACCGTCCAGGTCGCCGAAAGACGGCTGTCGGGCGAGCCTCTCGACAGTCGCGTTCGCCTTCGTCCGCCAGGACGATCGGTCCCGAAGGGACCCTCAGACCCGGCATTCAGGCCGGGGCCCGTGACCGCCCCCCTCACTCCAGCACAAACACCCTCGTGGCGCGGTCAGCGAAGTCCGCCGAGAACTCGCCGGTGCGCGGGGCCACCTCCTGCCCCGTGTACAGGTCGCGAACATCGCGCGGCTCAGGCAACCGGATGGTTCGCGTTCCAGGGTCTTTCACACTCACCGATACCATGTCCCGCGCGGCCCAGACCACGTCCGGCGTTTCGATGTACAGGTGTACGCCGGCCTTCCGCGCCAGCGCCCGCACGACTTCGGGTGGCAGGAGCGCCGCGGCGGAATGCACGGCAGTCCAGTCTTCAAACTCCTTCACAACAAGGCCGGCCGAACCATCCGGAAGCGTGCCCAGCACAGTGGCCGCCGGGTCGTTAGCGCTGCAGATCGGGCTCACGTTTCGTCCCGAACCGTACTGGATCCCAGCTAGCCCCTCCACGAGCGGGTGATCTCCGGCGAGGGTGACCCTCAACGCTTGCTCCTGCGTGGACAGCCCCAGTCTGATTCCCGTGAAGTCCTCCATCGCCGCCGGGTCCACCTTCCCGTCGCGGTATAGTCCCGGCGCGTAGAAGAACACGAGCACGTTCCCGTCGCGCTTGAGCGCATCCACGGCCTTGCGGTCGGCTTCGGTCGGGGCAAAACTGGTCATGATAAGGAATAGCTTGTGGTCCGCAATGCGCGGCAGGTCAGATGCCAGGTAGTGACCCACCGGCGCGCCGATCCTGTGCAGCCGCGGCAGATATCCCACCAGCAATTCGTTCCCCAGCCAGTGTGCCACCTGCAGGTAACAAAGGGAGCGCTCGTCCACCACCATCGCCACCTCGTCGGCCGGGCGGCGGTCCAGGTCAAGCACCTGCTCGGCATTGCGTGTCAGCTCGCCGATGCGCGCCATGAGGCGGTCATCATCGTAGCGGTTCGCGCCCACGTCGAACCACCACTGGGCCGCGCCGTTGGTCAGCACATTGGCGAGTTCCTTGTCCTGCTGGGTGATGTCTCCATCAACGTTAGCGGGGCGTCCCCACGAGCCCACCTCGCCCGGGGAGAGCGACGTGCGGATGTCGTTTTCGTCGAACCACAGCTTCTCGTGGAGCTTCACGCTGCCCAGCAATGACATGAAGTGGCTGGTCCCCTCGCCGCCCAGTTGCCGGAATGCGTAGCTGGTGGGGCTGCAGACGAAATCCACGTCCGGGCACGCGAGCACCTGCGCCAAAGCGAGATGCCCGGCGTTTTGCTGACGCTGTTCGCCGCACAACTGGAGCGTGTAGCCGTAGAAGACGCCCACGGCCTTCTCCCGCCGGGTGATCTCCTTCACCGCACCGGACAGGACGGCGATGGTGTCGGCCACCATGTCCGAGTTGTACAGGTAGTAGTCGA
>JAGPGE010000661.1 GCA_018056145.1 Armatimonadota bacterium | reverse complement strand
TGCAGGTCCGCCATGTCCCAGCCACCATCCAGGGTGAGGTACATGGTGCGCTCTTTGCCGGGGTCCTGATCGGCCGGCGCGGCTCCCCGCATGTTGGTCTGCATGGCAACCTGACCGGAATCCGTCGCCGCAACAGGCTTCGCTTTCCGCGGCGGGAGCTTGAACTTGGTCTTCCCGTTGATCGCCATTCCCTGCTCACAGCCCACGCTGAGGTCTGAGAAGCGCTTCCGGCCCGTCTCACTCCCGGTGTCCACGAATTCCACGCGCAGCCGCTCGGGCTCAACCGTGCCCAGGCTCTGCCCCAGGTACAAGAAGTCCACGTGGCAGGCATCGCCCTGATGGAGGAGGATCTCCACCGTGACCTTCGCATCCTCCGAGCCCATATCCTCGGGCAATTTCCACCCTTCCATCGCTGCGGAAGCATTGGTCGTCCTGCCCATGATTACACCCTTGAGCGTCTTCTCGCCCTTGATGATCGAGGAGATGTCGGGCCAGTTGACGGCCGCAGCGACCACAAGCAACAGCGGAACCGCGAGGATCAACCGCCGCAGACTGCTGCCCGACTTCGTCGTGTTCACGGTCATCGTCTCCCTTTCCCGCGTGATCGGACGGATGCCGATCCTCACCGCTCATTACTTCAGTACATGCGCGAGAATGCGCATGAAGTTCCCGCCGAGGACCTTCAGGATGGTCTCGTCATCCCAACCGCGTGATGCCATCTCCGCAGTGATCTCCTCCAGCCGCCCGACATGAGGGGGGACGGGGATCTCCGCATCCGGCAGGCCATCGTAGTCGGCGCCGATGCCCACGTGGTCGGGCCCGACGAGACTGATGCTGTGCTCGATGAGGTCCACGAGGCTCTTCATGTCCGGGTGCTCGCGGTGGATGAACTTGGTGTAGCAGGCCACACCGTGAACGCCTCCGGCCCCGGCGAGAGCGCGGATCTGGTCGTCGGTCAGCCCCCGTGAATGGGGACAGAGAGCGAACACCGAGCCGTGGGAGAAGACCGGTGGTGTTGTGCTGATCTCCAGCGTCTCGTAAAAGGCGGCATCGCTGGCATGCGCAAGGTCAACCACCATGCCCAGGGCGTTCATCTCCCGGATCGCCGCTCTGCCGAAGTCAGTGAGGCCCCAGTATGGCCGGCGGAAGGTCTCGCGATCGGAAGCATCCACGTAGTCGAAGATGCTGGGCTTCTTCT
Organism: Armatimonadota bacterium; assembly: GCA_018056145.1. Lineage (GTDB taxonomy): Bacteria > Armatimonadota > Zipacnadia > Zipacnadales > JABUFB01 > JABUFB01. The sequence goes on along the minus strand of JAGPGE010000661.1, from coordinate 2,381 downwards.
GTGTTCCGTGTTCCGGCGCCTCACCGTGGGTGAGATTGCCCACGCGCACCCCCAGGCGATACAGGTCGCGGAGCACCTCCACGCTTCCCATGCAGCAGGTCAGGCTCTCAAGCTGGGGTATCAGGCCGACGCGGCCAGATGCCTTCGCACGGTTCACGTCGCCGGAACTCAGCGCGAGGCACAGCTCATCCGGATGCGCCGCAACCATTGCGTGAATGGCGTCGATGAGCTGGAGAGACCTGACCAGGTCCGTGCTGCCGCAGTACGTGAACATGGCGGTGACGCCGCCTTCGCGAAGGCGGGGCAGATCCACGTGGAACTCGGGCACGGGCACCGCGAGGTCGGCGGGCAAGCCGCGATCGAGACGGCGGCCGATGCTGTCATTGTGCGCGTCGATGATTGTGGCTGACTGATGCAGGGCCCGGGCGTCGGTGGGCATGATGGCGTATCTCCGCGGGAAATCCGGTGCTGTCAGCCATTTCGCCGGGCGGGGAGCGGGAACCTTGAGGGTAACCGGGCGGGGAAACTAAAACGGCGCCCACATTGAGCAGGGCGCCGCTACGTGTGAGGTTGGCTGCCGGGCAAGGACTCGAACCTTGAATGGCTGATCCAGAGTCAGCTGTGTTACCATTACACCACCCGGCAACGGACTGACATCATACCGGAGGACATGGGGTCTGTCAACCAGAACGGATGTTCTCTTTCGGCGGCCCGTGGCTTGCCAATGCCCGTTGCTTGTGCTAACCTAAGCTTCGAGCGCGCCGGATCTCGCCTTCCGCGCGCACTCTACTCTCCTGAACCGGTGCGAGCAAGTTGCAGCGCGAAGGTCTTCTCCTGGTGGTCTCTGGCCCTTCCGGGGTCGGCAAGGGCACGGTTATCCGTGAACTCATGCGGCGGCGCCCACAACTGCGCCGTTCGATTTCGTGCACGACCCGCGCGGCTCGCAAGAACGAGACCAACGGGGTGGAGTACTTCTTCGTCACCGTCGAGGATTTCGCGCGCATGCGTGACGCGGGCGAGCTGCTGGAGTGGGCCACTGTCCATACCGATACTTCGTACGGGACGCCCCGAAAGCCTGTTGAGGATGCGCTGGCGGCGGGGCAGGATATCATTCTCGAGATCGACTATCAGGGCGCGCGCACAGTGCGATGCGCTCTGGGCCGCAAGGCGGTGCTCGTCTTCATTGCGCCGCCGGCCTGGGATGAGCTTGAGAGCAGGCTCGTGGGGCGCGAGACTGAGTCCCCAGAGGCAGTGCGCATGCGCTTGAACACTGCGCGGCGCGAGATCGCGCACATGGACCTGTTCGAGTACGTGATCGTGAACCACAAGGTGAAGGAAGCGACGGACGAACTGGAAGCGATCCTTGTGGCCGAGGGTTGCCGGGCTGCTCGGGTTGACCGCGACGGGCTGGTGAGGACCCTTCTGGAGAGCGGGAGCTAGAGATGAGCCACGCCACCTTCCAGGGGCGGCGGGTAGTGGTGGGCGTCTGCGGCGGCATCGCGGCCTACAAGGCCTGCGACGTGATCAGCCGCCTGAGACAGTCCGGTGCGCAGGTGCGCGTAATAGCGACGCGCAGCGCCCTGGAGTTCGTGGGCGAAACGACGCTGCGCTCGCTCTCGGGCTGCAATGTGGCCAGCGAGATGTTCGGGGACTATCCGACCGTGGACATTCAGCACATTTCGCTGGCTGAGTTTGGTGAAGTCATCATTGTTGTGGCGGCCACCGCCAATGTGATCGCGAAAGTGGCCGCGGGTATCTGCGACGACCTGCTGACCACCACGATCTGCGCGGCCTCGGGCAAGGTGATCTTCGCGCCCGCCATGAACTGGCGGATGTGGGAGAACCCCATCAACCTGCGCAATGTGCAGACGCTCAAGGAGCTTGGTTACGGGTTCGTGGGGCCGGACTGCGGGTATCTTGCCTGCGGGGAATCGGGACAGGGGCGCCTCTGCCCGGCGGAGGACATCCTGGACGCGGTGGATCAAGGTCTCGGGCCGGTTGACAGCAAGCTGAGGGGGCGCAAGGTGCTCATCACCTGCGGGCCCACGCGGGAATGGATCGACCCGGTGCGGTTCATCAGCAACCCGTCTTCCGGGAAGATGGGCTTCGCGCTGGCACAGGAAGCGATGGCGCGCGGGGCTGAGGTGACTATCGTCCGCGGACCCACGGACTTGCGGCCGCCCTGGGGTGCGCAGGTAGTGCCTGTGGAGACGACCCGTGAGATGCTTGACGCGGTGCTGGCGGCGTACGATGGCTGCGATGTTCTCATCGGCGCGGCGGCTCCCGTGGATTTCACGCCTGCCGCGCCTGCCCAGCAGAAGATCAAGAAGTTCGGTGGCTCGGCAAGCCTGGAGCTTGTGGGAACGCCGGACATTCTGACA
>JAGPGE010000040.1 GCA_018056145.1 Armatimonadota bacterium | reverse complement strand
CTCTCTGGGATGCGGGGATATACGGCTCCCGCGTGGCGGTACTCACCGGGAATGCCGGCACCCTTCGGCTGCCTCCTTACTTCGCAAGCCTCTTGGTGGCCGCCGGGTCCGCCGCGACGGAGGTCGTCGAGGACGTTGCCCTGTTGCAGTCGCTGTTCGCTTCGGTGCGTCCCTACGGCGGAGCGCTGGCGCTGGAACTCGACGGAACCAGCCAGACCGGTTTCGCCCTCCCCGAAGGTGCTCAGGTCGAGCGGTCCGGCAACCTGACCCTCCTGCGCCGGCCGGGTCCCCTCCCGGGAACCGACAACTGGAACCACCAGTACGGGAATCCCGCGAACACCGTCTCCTCGCGTGACAGCCTGGTCAAGGCGCCGCTGGGTCTGCTCTGGTTCGGAGGCCCCAGCAATCTGGACATCCTGCCGCGCCACGGTCACGGGCCGCCGGAACAGGTGGTGGATGGCCGTCTCTTCATCGAGGGCCCCGACTCCCTGCGGGCCAATGATGTCTACACCGGGCGCGAACTGTGGAAGATCGAACTCCCTGAGCTTGGCGAGTACTACGACCGAACCTACCACCAGCCCGGGGCAAATGCTCTGGGCACCAACTTCGTAGTGACCTCCGACACGGTCTATGTGGTCTACCGGGACCACTGCATCAAGCTCGACCCGGCCAGCGGCTCGAGGTTGGGGGAGATCGAACTCCCGCCAGTGGAGGCGGACGCGGAGAAGCCGACCGGGTGGGGGTTCATCGCGGTACAGGATGATGTGATCGTGGCCGGAGCGTCGCCCATGTACTTCGACGGCAAGGGCAAGCCTGGCGACATGGACAACTGGGACGGGACCACTAGCCGCCGAATCATCGTCCTCGACCGTGCTTCAGGCGAGCCGCTGTGGGCTGTCGAGGCGCAAAACGGCTTCCGCCACAACGCCATCTGCCTTGCGAAGGACAAGCTGTTTTGCATCGACCGCCTGCCCGACCCGGTACTTCAGACCATGCAGCGGCGGGGCGAAGAGGCTGTCACCCAGCCATCCCTCCACGCCTTCGATCTGCGCACAGGGCGCGAGGTATGGAAGTTGGACGCCGACGTGTTCGGCACCTGGTTGGGGTACTCGACTGAGCGTGACATACTCATCCAGTCAGGCAGGCCTTCGCGGGACATGCTTTCCGACGAGCCCGGCGATCGGATGATCGCTTACCGGGGAGCCACGGGCGAAGTGCTCTGGGAGATGTCGGAGAAGTACTATGGGCCGCCGGTCATCGTGGGCGACACCATCCTCACGCAGACCATCTCCATGGGCGCGCCGGGCAGGGCGTTGTCGCTTCTCACCGGCGAGACGCTGCTGCGCACAAATCCCATTACTGGCGAGAAGTCGCCGTGGTTGTACGCCCGCAACTACGGCTGCAACACGGTGATCGCCAGCGATCATCTGATCACTTTCCGCTCCGCGGCGGCGGGCTATTTCGACCTGGAGAGCGACGGCGGAACGGGGAATCTCGGGGGCTTCAAGTCTGGCTGTACGTCCAATCTCATCGTCGCGAACGGCGTGCTGAATGCCCCGGATTACACCCGCACTTGCAGCTGCAGCTACCAGAACCAGACCTCCCTCGCCTTCGTTCATGACCCGTCTGTGGAAGCCTGGACCTTCAATCTGATGGACATCGGCGATGCGCCCATCAAGCGGGTGGGGCTGAACTTCGGGGCTCCGGGGGACAGGCTCGGGACGGACGGGACCCTCTGGCTGGACTGGCCCAGCGTCGGAGGGCCCTCGCCGAAGGTCGAGGTCGCCTGCACCCCGGAGACGCCCGAGCAGTTCCGCCGCCACGCCACCTGGGTCCGCGATGGCGACCTGCCCTGGGTGACCGCATCCGGACTCCTCGGCGTGGAGAAGCTCTCGGTGCGCCTTGGTCCGGCCGGCACGCCCGAACGCTCCTTCGCTGTGCGCCTGTACTTCGTCGAGCCCGGCGATGCCGCTCCTGGCGACCGTGTTTTCGACGTGGCAATGCAGGGCAAGCCGGTCCTAGCACGCGTCGATATCGCCGCGGAGTCCGGCGGCAGGGCACGCTCGCTGGTGAAGGAGGCGCGCGGTGTCAAGGCCGCCGAGACGCTCGAGGTCGCCCTGACGCCGATCTATGGTGTGCGCATCCCGCAGACCGTGCTCTGCGGTCTGGAGATCATCGAGGAGTAGACGCCCGCACGGTGCCGCCGGGTCCTTCGCTCGCGTTACGGCTACTCAATCCGGAAGGCGACCATATCATCCCACCAGATAACGTCCTGCTCCGACCGCTGGCCGTCTGCCATGAGAAGGAGGACGATCCGACCGGCTCCTTCGGGCACCACGACCGTCCCCGCCAGCAGTTCCCAGCCACTCTCGGGCGCGGGCGCGCTGATGAAGCGGTCCAGCGTCTCCGCGTGCCACTTGCCTTCGGCGGTCTGCCAGCGCACGCGGATTGCGCCGGTGCCCTCGCCCTGGATTCGCCGCCAGCCCGCGATCAGGTAGCGCTCGCCGGCAGATGCGGGGATCCACTGGATCAGGCACCCGCTCTTCACCGCGGTCAGCGAACCCGACCCCGGCGCGTCGTGCCCAACCTCGCGGTCCCACGATGGACGCCCTTTCGAAGCCCCGGTCTGCCAGAAGCTCCAGTTGGGCGGCGCGGTGCCCTGTTTCCAGTCCGCCGGTTGTGTACCGGGAGTGGCCACGGTGGTCGCGGATGAGAAGTCGGCATTGACCAGCAGGTTCTCGCGCTCGCCGGCCTCATTCAGGATGCGCATGGCATGGCCTCGTGGATCGGCGGCCAGCCACAGAGCGTCGTCCACGCCGGGGAACTTCTCGGGCCAGCGCACCTTGTCCGCAGCCGGGTGCGGGCTGGGCCACCAACTGGCCTGCTCCCCGTAAATCCAGACGTACTCGTCAGCCACTTCAAGCGCACTGGAGACGTTCTCAATGAGCCGCCGCACCGGGGTCTGGTCGCCGGGGTTGATGTACCAGTTGCTCTCGGGCGGGTTCACATACGCGTCCAGGTACACGCCGAATCCCACCTGAACCTGGGCGCGGTACTTGTAGCGGTTTTCGGGCGAAATGAGCCGCTGGCACTTGTTCCGGATCAGGTTGGCGGAGGCGAGGTAGTCAACCTCGCGGTTGAACAGATACGCGCGCTCGCACCCATCCACGAGAGTGATTGTTGGCGGGGCCACGTCCAGCCACCCGTCGATGAATGAGGGCAGCAGGCCGTAGGCATGCCCAGACAGCGCCCCCACCGGATCGGCTCGCTCAGCCGCCTCCCGCGCCACCGAGAGCAGGAAAAGCGCGAGAATCGTGGCGTCGGGGTACTCTGACGCGACACTCGCCATCACCTCGCGCCCACGCTGCCTTGCCTTGTCGCGGTACTCTGCGAAACTGTGCTGGTCAACCTGGGGCTGGGTGGACCAGTCGAACTGACGCCAGGGCTCGCGGTAAGCTTCGGGGTCGAACATTATCCCCACCAGGCCCCCTTCGCGCGCAACTCTGGCCGCCGTGCGCCAGTGGTCGACGATGGTCGCCCAGCCCTCGTCGTCGAACCAGTCCACATCGCCGGGATTGGCGTTCACGAGGAGAAACCGGTGGCGCAGTCTCTGGGGCTCGGTCGCCTTCAGGTCCTCGATAATCTGAGCGATCACCTGCTCATCCCACACGTCCCGGCCGAAGGCGTACCACATGGCCGGAGTGTTTTTCGGCCCGGCGAAACGCACCGAACAGCCGTGGAAGGGCGTGGTGTCCATCTCCTCCATGTTCGCGCGCATGCGTTCGGCGTTGGCCATGTCCCAGCCCACGGCGATCAGTTTCTTCTCGGGGGCAGTGCCCTGCGCCCAGACAAGTCCCACCTGGGTGAGCAGCACGGCAAGCAGCAAGTTTCTCATGGTTCGGTCCCTCCCGACCAATCCTGTACGCTCAGAACACTCTCGCGCCACTGGCAAGGGCGCGGTAACTCAGCCAGCGATCCGGCAGGCAGGCGACCTCGGCCGGCGCATCAAGCTCGGCGATGGTCTCGATCTCCCCCGCGAGATACTCGGTGATCCTCTGCGCCAGTTCGCGGTACCGCGCTGCCTGTCCGGCGAAGCGTATCTGTATCACTTCCAGACCGAAGGGCTGGCAGCAGGCGAGCCAGCGTCTCCTGAAGGACGCGGCCAGCTGGTCGATCAGTGACACGATCTGCGGGATATCCTCGGCCAGCGCCGCCAGAGAGGAACGGTCCCGCGCGGCGTACGCGTCGAACAGGCGCGCCGCCAGATCGGTCTTCGCCGCCAGCACCCGCGCCACCAGTGCCGCGTGGCCCAGGTCTCCGGCGGCGGTGTCCGTCTCGTGCCCGCGCAGATGCTCCACGATCTGCCGGTAGTGTGCTTCGGCATCCCGTAGAGCGCCGGTGCCTTCGCGCGCGGCGTAACGCAGGTAGATGGCCTGCAAGGGGTCATCCCAGAGAACGCTGCACGCCTGCAGGCGGTCGTTGATGCGCGAAGCCGTCCGGTGCGCGGCGAGATCAGAACCGCAGACCGCCGCGAAACGCCTGTAAAGCGCGGTCTCGTCCAGGGCCCCGTCGCCGTGGCACAGTTCGGCCATGAGCGCTACCCCGGCAAGCGCCGAGTCCACGTCCCAGTACCCGCCATCGTCAGACCAGAGCGCGAAAATGAGCTCGCGCAGCCCGGCTCGCCTACACGCCTCCACGCATGCGCCGCCGAACTCTTGAGTCCGCCGCCAGTCATGCCAGGGGGTGGGCCAACTCCAGATGCCCGAAGCCATCACCGGCTCGTACCCCAGTGACCTGTGGGCCGCGATGCGCTCCAGATAATGCGCCGGGTCGCCGCTGTAGTAGTCCCAGTAGACCAGGTCGATACCGCGCGGAAGCACCGCCGAGACTTCATCGGGGATGCGGCTGTTCTGGTCGTAATGGGTGCGTCCGCCAGCCAGCCGGAAGAGCACATCCGACCAGACCATGGGCCTCAGCCCGTGGCTCTCGCAGGTCTCGGCCACCAGCGCGAGATGCTCGGCGTATATCTCCAGCCCGGGCCGGTAACCGTGCTTGTCCAGGTACCGCCCGCGGCCGAGGTCGTAAGTCTCGTCCATCCCCACGTGCAGCCGCCTGCTCGCGAAGGCTTCGGCCCAGAAGGCCACCATCTTCTCCACCAGCGCCGCCGTACCCGGATCGCCCACCAACAAGGTATGCTCCGTGTCTCGGATGCCCGAGTAGGGGGACCATTTGAGCGGCTGCTCCAGGTGCCCCAGCGCCTGGATACTGCCAACCATTTCGATGCCCAGCGTTGCCGCATAGCGGTCCAGTTCGCGCATCTCCTCGAGACTGTAGGCGCCGCGCTGGTATCCGAAGCAGGGCTCGCCGGGCAAGTGGTACCCGGCTTCGGTGTACACCATGGCGGTGTCGTACCCGAAGAGCGCGAGGCGCCTTAGCCACTTGCGGAAATGCGCCGAGGTGACGGTGGCATTGTGCGCGCAATCCAGGAGGATCCCGAGTGTGCCGAATGCGCGGTTCGAGCCTTTGTCCTCGTGGATTCCCGCCAGCAATGACCCGATCGCGCGTCCTGCATCGGAGAGCCGCGAGTAACGAACCGTGGCTACGCCGGAAGCGCGATCGATCTGGTACCCGTCGCGGTCCGGTTCGCTGGCAAACCGCAGGTTCGTCTGTTCGACATCCACCTCGCGGAGCGGGTACTCCTCGGCCAGGCAGCGCAGCATCGCCGCCACATATGGCGGCGCATTCACGGCTGACCATTTCAGGCACAGGGGTTGCTGGGACATAGGTGCTCCCGCAGTCAGGCTTCCTGTCGGTGCGAAATCACAGCGTAGTCGACTTCTCCGCCGGGGAGGAGTCCGCCTCCCGGCCAGACAACTGATTACGCGGTACTCGCGGAACATGGACACCAACTTACCCCCGCGAGACGGCCCACGTCGGATGCGCTGGGGGGCAAGTGGCGCTCGATGGTGACCACGTCGGTCGGCCATGCGTAGATGCTTTGGTTCGCCGGTGAACCGTCGGTGCAGCCGCTGTTCATCACGATCACCGCGTCGGGCTGCAGTCCGGCGATGTGGGCATACAGACGGTTGCGGTAGTCCCGGGTGAGAGCCATGGGAATGTCAATCCAGACCTCGCCGATCCGGCCGTACCGGGTGAGCAACTCCTCCAGTTGGGCCCACTGGAAGTCCTCGTACTCGCGGGTAGTGTACTGGCGCGTGAAGGGCTCGCCGGGCAGCAGGTCGCTCCAGGTGCGGGAACCGAACCGGTGGTGGTTGTCCCAGGAGCAGTAGTAGAAGCCCGGCATGAGGCCGTGACGGTCGCAGGCGGTGACGAAGGCTTCCACTACGTCGGTGGTGTTGCCGCTCGTGCCCACGTGATAGTCCGTCAGGTCGCTGGGCCACAGGCAATGGCCGGACACGTGCTTCGTGGTGAGGACCGCGTACTTCATCCCCGTGTCCCTCGCCACCTGGACCCACTGGTCCACGTCGAGGCGGTCCGGCGCATAGGTGGTTGACGGGTCGTTCCCCGAGGGAAGCTCCTTCGCCACGAAAGTGCTCAGCCCGAAGTGGATGAACATCCCCAAGCCCAGTTGCTCCCAGGCCTGCAGCGCCTCGACGGAAAGGCGCTGGTCTCCGGTCTTCACATCAGTCTCCGCCATGGGCGGCCACTCTCCTGTTCTGGCTATCCGCGCGCCGTAACGCCGCGCTCGATAATCCGCGCCTGCAGTTCGTCCCGCACCGCGCGCAATGCCGGGTCCGCATAGCGGTTCACCCGTTCCAGCGGGTCCTCTTCGAGACAGTACAACTCCCCGCCCGCGTCATCATCACTCGACCAGACCACCAGCTTGTGCGTCCCGGTGCGGCAGTAGACGCCGCCCCAGGTCTGGCTATTGTCCACATGCTCACCGAATACGCAGTCACGCCCTCCCGCGCCCGTCTCAATCTCGCCGCGCAGGCTGCGCGCCGCCATGCCCTCGGGGAGCGCCATGCCCGCGTAGTCCAGGATCGTGGGCGCGAAATCGAACATCTCAACTAGCCCCGGGAACCGTCGCCCTTCGCGGCCCCCCGGCGGGACGATGAACGCGGGCAAGCGGGAGATCGGTTCAAGAAAGCTGCCCTTGCCGTAGAGGCCGAAATCACCACGCATTTCGCCGTGGTCTGATGTGAACACCACCAGCGTATTGTCCCACAGCCCGCGGTGTCCCATGCACTGGATGATCCGCCCCACCTGGTCGTCGATCAGGTCCATCAGCGCGTGGTAGTACGCGGTCCAGCGCCGCGCATTGGCCATTTCCGCCGCTGTTCCGGCCCTGGGTGAACGGTTGCGGTATGGCCAGCGATCGCGCAGATCGATGGTCCAGTCCAGGGGCTCGGGCATATCATCGGGCGAGTACCGGTCCAGGTACTCCGGTGGCACGTCCAGCGGTCCATGGGGGCCGGTGAACCCGCACCAGACGAACCACGGTTCCGCCGGCGGACTCGCCAGGAACTCCACCACATTTCCGCCGATCCAGCTGTCCACGTGTTCGCTGGCGGGCAACGGGAAGGGCAGAGCGGTACCGAACTGCCTGTACTCGGGCCTCCGGCGCTCCTCGTAGATGCGCTCGTAGCTACCGGGATTGCGTCCCTCCAGCCACCCCGCATACTGTGGCCCGAGGGGTCCCGGCCCGATGGGCAGCCCGGTGCTCTGGGTCCACCGTGCGCCCTTGCCGCCGGTAACCTGCATGGTGTCGAAGCCCCGGTCGGGCATCATGTGGATCTTGCCGAAAGCTGCCGTATGGTAGCCTGCGTCGCGCAGGCGCTCGTGGACGGTCAGCTCGCTCTCGGGTAGTCCGGGCGTGGCATCGACCTCGTCTTCCATGTACCGGACTCCGTGCTGGTGGGGGTACTTGCCGGTCTGCAGGGATGCGCGCGAGGGCACGCACACCGGGTTCTGGAGATAGCAGCGGTCGAAGATAACTCCCCGCGCGGCCAGGGCGTCCAGATGAGGAGTTCGCCCAACCGGAGCGTCATTGCACGAGAGTGTGTCATAGCGCTGCTGGTCGGTCGTGATGAGCAATACGTTCGGGCGGTCCATGGTTCACTCCGGGCAGAACCTACGGCCGATGATTGCACGCGTCATCGCTGAACAGATGCAGGTTCACCATCCACCGTTTCCTTGCCTTCCCGGTAACGCAGGTCTGTCCGGTCTGCGCGGGGAATAGGGTCGCGCAACTTGTGATGCCCGAAGGGAGACTCCCATGCTGAACAGGTACACGCCCGTACTGCTGCTTGCGCTTGTTGGTCTTTGCGGATGTGCGGGGGCCCAGGACGGTCTCCTGCTGCAGTACTCCTTCAACGAGGGCAGCGGTAATGTCGCCGCCGACTCCTCGGACAACGGCTTGGACGCATCGGTCAGCGCTGCCTGGGCCGATTCACCCTCCGGGAAAGCACTTTCCTTCGACGGCCAGGCCGCGGGCATCGCGCGCGTCCAGATCCCTGAGAACCTTCGGTTCGGGAAGGGCTCCTGGACCTTCAGCGCGTGGCTCAAGCCGAAGCAGTTCGAGATTGCGGACCGCCAGAACCAGCGCCGAATCTTCGCCTTCGGCGTGTATCCCGACGCCTACCTGGTCATCGACATCTTCAACACGGGACGCCCCGGCTACTACTTCTGCTTCAAGAACGAAGCGGGCAACACCATCTCTTCAGGTGGGACGGCGGCCACCGGGCTGAAGCTGGACGAATGGGCCCACGTCGCTCTGGTCTGCGACCGCGACAAGGGCATGGTGGAGATCTACGTGAATGGCTACAGCCAGGGCACGACAGCGTTGCCGGCTGCTTTCGTCGGGGACTTCTCGCTGGGCGGAGAGCTGACCCTGGGCAATGGCTGGCATAACTACTGGGGTCTTATGGATGAGGTGCGGGTATACCGCCGCGCGGTCTCCCGTGCCGAGATCAAGGCCGAGTTCGTGCGCCTGAAGGACACTTTCGGCGCGGTCGAGTCGCCCGAAGCGGCTGCCGCCGAAAAGCGGGAGCTACTCATGCAAGCCTTCGCCCAAAGCCACGCTGACTGGGCCGCCGGCGACTTCGCCGCGGTCCGCGCTGCCTGCGCCGCCGTTGCTCAGTCGCCTGATGTGTCCGAAGGACTGCGCAGTTACGTTCGCCTGCGCATCGCCCAGAGCTATCTCGCCGAAGACAAGCCGGACCTCGCCCGCGCGGAGTACCAGAGGATCGCCGACAGCCCCGACTGCGCCGACGTCCACCGCGCGGAGGCGCGGGACATGGTCGCCGAACTGGACCGCGTGGCGAACGGGCTCCCGGCGAGGGACCCGGAGGCCAGTCGCACGCGGATCGCGCCCATCGATGAGTTCGCGGCCAATGTGTACGTCGCACCAAACGGCAGCGACACTGGCGACGGCACGGGCCTGCGACCCTTCGCAACTCTGGCCCGGGCGCGCGACCGTGTGCGCGAACTCAGGGCCAATGGCACTGAAGGGCCGATTGCCGTGAACATCCGCCGGGGAGAGTACCAGGTCACTGAGCCGCTGGCCCTCACCAGCGAGGATTCCGGCAGGCCGGATGCGCCTGTCGTCTACCGGGCGACTGAACCGGGCAAAGTCACCTTTTACGGCGGTACGCGCATCTCGGGCTTCGAACCGGTGACCGACCCGGCGATCCTCGAGCGCCTGCCCGAGGAGGCCCGGGGGAAAGTGGTTGCCTGCGACCTTCCGGCCCAGGGCATTGAGGACCTCGGCAAGCTCGCGGTGCGCGGGTTCGGCCAGCCGCCATCACCGCCGACCCTGGAGCTCTTCGTGGACGGCGAGCCCATGACCATCGCGCGCTGGCCCAACGAGGGCTTCGTGGGCATCGCCAAGCTGGTGGAGCCCGGCAATCGCGCCGAAGGCAAGCCCTCAGTCTTCGAGTACATCGACGACCGCCACGCGCGCTGGACCCGGGCCGAGGATACCTGGCTGTTCGGCTATTTCCGCTACCTGTGGGCAGACGCGACCATCAGCGTGTCGAAGATCGACCCCGAGACCCGCACCGTGATCTGCGATGAAGCCTACCAGTATGGCCCGCCGGGAATGCACCCGGGCCAGGGAATTGTGTACTACGCCTTCAACCTGCTGGAGGAAATCGATCAGCCGGGCGAGTGGTACCTGGACCGAGACACCGGCATCCTGTATCTCTACCCGCCGAAGGACCTGAACACCGCGAAGGTAGAGATCGGCCTGCTCGCCACGCCCATGGTCACCATGGACAGGGTGACCGACGTACGTTTCGAGGGCCTGACCTTCGACTTGGGCCGTTACCATGGCATGATCCTCAAGGACTGCAGCCGCTGCCTGATCGCCGGGTGTACGGTCAGTCGCCTGGCCGGGAACGGCATCACCATTACCGGCGGCGAGGGCAACGGCCTGCTGGGGTGCGATGTGCACACCATTGGACGGCGCGCTACCGAAATCATCGGCGGCGACCGCGCCACGCTCACGCCGGGCAGGCACTTTGTGGTGAACTGCCGCATCCACAACTTCGGGCGCATCGACCGCACCTACACGCCGGCGATCCAGCTTGAGGGCGTGGGCAATCGCGTGGCTCACAATCTCATGTACAACTGCCCCAGCAGCGTCATGCGCATCGAGGGTAATGACCACATCATCGAGTACAACGAGGTTCACAGCGCCGTGCGAGAGTCCGATGACCAGGGCGCCATGGAACTGTTCGCCAACCCCACCTACCGCGGCGTGGTGTTCCGCTACAACCGCTTCACTAACTGCGGCAAGGACAAGCCCGGCGCGGCGGTCCACGGGCAGGCGTCGATCCGGTTCGACGATGCCATCAGTGGGATGCTGGTCTACGGAAATGTGTTCATCCGCGGCGCCAACGGCAACTTCGGTGCGATCCAGATGAACAGCGGGCGCGACAATGTGATGGACAACAACCTGTTCATCGACTGCAAGCAGGGGATCAGCGGCGGATACCACCCGGGCAACTCGGTCTGGAACCGGATCCGCAACGGCAACCCGGCGCCGGAGTACTACACTAACGAACTGTACCTGGAACGCTACCCGAAGATCGCGACGATGATGGACGAGCCGGGTATCAACTTTGTCTGGCGCAATCTCTTCTACCAGTGCGGGCCGATGGTCACCGGCAATCGCGCAAACCTGGAGTTAGTGGAGAACGGGGAGTTCGGCAACACCGATCCGGGCTTCGTGGACGCCGCCGCGGGAGACTATCGCCTGAAGCCGGACGCACCGGCATTCGCGATCGTCGGCTTCCGGCCGATTCCCTTCGAGGAGATCGGCCTGTACGAGGACACGTACCGGGCGTCGTGGCCGGTGGAGACCACGCCGGTGCCCATGCCCGACTGGCGGCCGGGTAAGTAACGAGACGGCATGGCAGGCCCCCGCTTTCAGGGGTGCCCGGGGGGCGGCACGTGTCTCGCGCCCGGTCCCCGGTGCTGGCGACAGCGCTGTCAGCCTGCGTCCGTGGTCGTCAGGCGCCGCCCTCCGGCTCCCGGAATCCGATGGATTTCACCTTCACCCATTGGCCCTCGCCGCCGGAACCCACCGGGTCGAACCGCAGGCGGGTGATGTTGCCGCGGTAGCCGGGACAGGCGGACAGATCGACAGCGTAGGTGTGGTATTCGCCATCGGGGATGGTGTCAAAGCGCGCGCTTCGCTCTGGCCTGAAGCCGGCTTCCGATGTGGAGAAGAACACCTCGGCGGGCCCAGAGCCCGGGGCATATGCCGCGCGTATGTAGAGCACTGGCGCTTCCTCGGCCTTCCAGAACCCCAGCGGCCCGATCATCTGCGGGTCGTTCTCGCCGGGCAGCACATGCAGTTCGTCTTGAACCGGCCAGCCCGTGTCCTTCGCGTTGACGTACGTCCAGTGTTGTCGGTCCTTCGCGAACACGTAGTTGGGGGGCTCAGGGCGCTTCGCGTGTTGATAGACGTACTCCCGGATCTGCTGAAGGTCGCCGAGGATGAGCACGTAGCTGTACTCATACACGATATTCCAGTCCAGGATGTCCACATGAAGCGGGCTGATGTAGCCGGTGGGTCCGTCCTTCGGGCCACCCCTGCCGGGCTTGCCGGCGAAGCCGCCGATGGTATGGTATGCGCCCTCGTTCCAGACGCCCAATCCGAAGTCGTCATCCCGCAGAAGCGCCGCCCAGTTCTCCGTTGCGGACCAGCCGGTCCACGGGAACAGCCCGCTATTAGCGCCTTTGGGGATGATCTCGCGAAGGGCGTCCCCGGTGAACGGCTTGTCCCCTGAGTACGTGACCAGCCGGTACAGCGGCCCGTTGGTGTACACCGCCGGGCATTCCTGGTCGCGGCCCGAGTACTGGGTCTTGTCCGGTCGGTTGTTGTTGATCCGGCAGCGCACAATGGCCGCCGGGCCATCGAGGGTGATCCACTCCTCGAAGGTGCATTCGCCGGGGTAGTTCTTCAGCGGCCAGTGCATGGGGATGCACTTCGTGTAGATGGTTCGCCCATCGTTGGTGTGCTCAAGGACCCGCGAACGGAATCCGTAGCAGTCGCCCGATTGGATCGGGTTCCAACCCAGCCCCTTCCAGTGCTCGCTGTACTCCACACCCTCGGGCGTGAAAGGGTTCGGGCCCGAGTAGAACGACATTTGCACCTGCCGCCCCCAGTCGGCGCTGTTGATCACATTGTCCTCGCTGTCTGCCAGGGACATCCACGTGATCGCCCCACCGATGTCCAGATTCACCCCCAGCCGGATGACCCCGTTGTCAATGGCGCTCAGGCCGCTGAAGGACGGCGGTTCTGGGGCGGCGAGCAGTGCGGAAGGAAACGAGAGCGGCACGAGCAAGAGCGCTAGGGGGACGGGTCGCATCAGCCTAAGGCCTCCAGTACGGGTCGGTGTCTGGGCGATTCGCAATCGCTACCGTACCCGGATCTTCCCCGTGCCGCCGCAGGTCCTGCAGCGGGTTCTCAGTGTGCCCCGGCAGTGGGGGCAGATGCCCCCCGTCAGGTCCTCCCGCAACTCCCGCGCGAACTCGTCATTCTGCGGCAATCCGACCGCCTCCGGGTGCATCAGCCGGCCGTCCCGCGTGTGCATCGCCGCGGGGTAGGGGCATGCGGTGACCCCGTAACCGCGGCACGTCGGGCATACCGCGTACACGGGGCCAGTCTGCTGTGCCTGCGCGGGTGCCCGTTGCGCCGGCTGCGGGCTTGGAGCAGGTGCACGTTGCGGCTGAGGCCTGGGGATCGTTGCCTCTCCCCGCGAGGAATTGGTCTCTGGGCGCGGAGCCTGGGATGTGGTTCGCGCCGGTGCGGTGGGTCCACTGGGAGCCGAAGGTCTCCGCGCTGTGCCCGATGTGTCCCCACCGGTGGCCGGCTGGCGTGCAGGCCCGGTTGCGGCCGATCTTGCCGGAGCGGGAGCGGGAGACGGCTGAGCAGCGGCAGCAGGCTTCGGCTGAGGTGTTGGCGCGGGCGCCTGAACTACCGCTGGCTGCGGAGAGGGCGCGGGTTGTGGATCGGGCGTTGCCCGCGGGGCGGGTGCCGGTGAAGGGGGTGGCTGCGGTGCAGGCTGGGGTGCGGGCCGCGGCACCGACTGTGGAGCCGGTTGCGGATTGGGCTCCGGTGTTGGCTGCGGGTTGGGGAGCGATGTCTGCGTCTGTGCCGGAGTCTGCGCCGGTGTGGGTGCGGGTGTGCTCGATTCGGGCGCAGGGCCGCGCGTTGCGGTCTGCATCTGCGGTGCGACCTGCTGCACCGAAGAACTGGTAGCGAACCCTTCTCCGGTTCCAGCCTGGGTGGCGGGCCCCTGGGCCTGCGGGTCGGGTTCTGGTTTCTCCTTCGGCATGAAAATCGCCAGCAGGATGGCGAGAATAGCAATCGCTGTCACGATGCCCGTGATTCGCGCCGGCCAGGGACTGTGGGGCTTGGCTGCGGGCACTCCGGTGCTCTCTGGTTGATGCTGACTCATCTGCACACACCAGTAAACGCGACGCCATTCGGCGCGGGAAGTGTTCCCCTGTCATCATTCAATGCCCGGGAGGGCATCACCTGCCTCCCGGAAGCCCGGGGCACAGGTCCTGTGGCCACCAAGGATGAACCGCCGCGTTCGGCGAACCTCCCTGCGATGGCGGGCATTGCCGCGCACACTCACATCCACCGGAGGCCCTACTGTGTCCGAGATGACCACTCGCGAACGGTTCCAGCGCATGTACCAGCATCGGGAAGCCGACCGGGTCCCCATGATCGGCGGGCCCTGGGGCACGACTATTGCCCGATGGCGGACCGAAGGCATGCCCGCGGACGCCGACTTCGCCGACTACTTCGGCCTCGACCACGTTGCGGGAGTTGGGGGCGATGTGAGCCCGCGCTACGAGGCCCGGGTCATCGAGGAGACCGACGAGTATATCATCACCTTCGACGCCTGGGGTACCACCGCGAAGAACTGGAAGCACGCCAGCAGCACACCTCACTGGCTGGGACGGACGGTGGTGGATCGCGAGACCTGGGAGGCGGCGAAGGCCCGGATGGTCATGGGGCCCGACCGCATCAACTGGGACCACCTGCGGGCTCATTACGCAACCTGGCGCGACAGGGGCTGGTGGGTACAAGGCGGCCTGTTCTTCGGCTTCGACGTCACCCACGCACGGATCGTGGGCACCGAACTGCTACTGACCCTCATGATGGACGAGCCCGAACTGGTGGCCGACATGTTCAACACCGAACTGGACTGCAGCCTACAGCTTCTGGACATGATCTGGGATGCTGGCTACACCTTCGACGCCATCTCCTGGTGCGATGACATGGGCTACCGCAACGGCACGTTCTTCTCGGCACCCATGTACCGCGAGCTTCTCCTGCCCGCGCAGAAACGCGCCATCGACTGGGCCCATGAGAAGGGAATCTACGCCCACCTGCACTCCTGCGGGAATATCAACGAGTTCCTGCCGGACCTGATCGACGCCGGGTTGGACGCGCTCAATCCCCTGGAAGTCAAGGCCGGCATGGACCCTGTGCATATCAAGCAGACATACGGTGACCGCCTGGTCCTCGACGGTGGCATCAATGCCATGCTGTGGGACCACATCGACCAGATCGAGGCGGAAATCGTACGCCTTATGCCGATTCTCAAGCAGAACGGCGGCTACATCTTCCGCGAAGACCACTCGATTCCTGACAGCGTCAGCCTGGACAATTACCGCCGCATCGTCCAGATCGCCCGGGAACTCGGGTCGTACGAGTAAACCGCAGCCCATTCGGACCGAGGAGGCATGCTCCCGGTGCATACACTGACGCGCCCTGTTCGCGTGTTCCTCGCCTGCTTCGCCGCCATGCTGGGTGCGCTCTCCTGCGCATCCGCGCCAATCTCCTGGCAGGCAGCGGTTGAAGCCCGGCGCGCCGAGCGACCGGACATTCTCACCGCCGAAGACGCCGCCGGGGGCAACAATGGCGTCATCAACGGGGGGTGGGAGTTCCACACAGCCCAGGATGCCTCGCCCTGGTGGCAGGTGGACCTCGAGACAGACGCCATCGTCTCGCGCGTGGTCATTCACGTCTTCCATATCCCTGAGCGCCTGAACGGGTTCCAGATCAGGGTCTCCGATGATGGCCGCCATTGGCGCGTGGTCCACAGCCACGGCGAAGTCCCTGCGAAGACGCCTCTGGACATCCGCTTCGAGCCCCAGAAGACCCGGTATGTGCGCGTGCAGGTGCCGTCGCCGACCTGGATGCACCTCGCTGAGGTCCAGGTCTTCGGGCCGGAGAAGCCGGAGACCAACCTCGCGCTCAACCACCCCGCCGACCAGAGCAGCGTCAGCCAGTGGTCAACGCGGTCAGTTTCGCTGAGGAACGACCGGGAAGGCTGGCAGGATGATATTGCGGCGGGACGTACCGTGATCGAGAGCACCGCGCCACTTGCCGGGCCCCACACCCCCGATCTCCTGGAGCGCACGGCCCAGCTCGTGGCCAGCAAGACGAGACTCGACGCTCCCGCGTGGGA
>JAGPGE010000660.1 GCA_018056145.1 Armatimonadota bacterium | reverse complement strand
ACAACCGCAGCGGGGTGGTGTACGAGGCCAAGTACGCCCAGCAGGTCCCTGTGCGCACCCGCGCGGCCTGCTATGATTACTGCTATCTCGTCTCGCCATCCGGTCCGCGGGGAGAGATCGGCTTCTCCGACTTCCTGCGGCGCATCTCCGAATACGTGTACGTGGATGTCATCGCCCAGACCCAGGAGGCCCAGTCGCGCCGCGTGGACTTCGGCCCCGACATGGCGGAGTACGATCTGGACGGCTACCCGTTGCGGTTCCTGACTTTCGGGGTCTCCTCCATCGAGTTCCCGGCCGACGTCTGCCACCAGGCCTGCTACCACCGCACGGTTTCGGAGTTTATCGAGAGCTGGTTGCACGTGGCCGCCGACCGGGTCCACTCTATCGGCGCTCAGCCCCAGGAACCCAGCGACAGGGACGTGCACGACCTCCTCAACCTCGTGGGTGTAGGAGCCAACCGCGCCGCGGATGACGGCCTGCTGCTGCAACTCACCGAAGTGCCGGAAGACCTGCGGGATGTCGCCGGTGGAATCCGCCCGCAGGACTGGATGAACGAGCAAATCCGGCGCACTTTCGCCGATGAGTTCTCCGACGAATCCTTCCAGGAGCTGGAGCAGAAGCTTGATGAGGCCCTCCGGCCCGAGGGGTACTTCACGAAATGCGTGGAGTACAACACGAAACGTCTGCGCAACACGCGCTGGCTGGAGCAGGCCGTGGTGGACTGGCTCATGCCCCGGGTCTTCCGCCTGGACCAGGGCCCGCGATACGCGCTGGGCCTGGTGCGGGCACTGCGCCAGGCGCTCACGGCCGAGCTGAAGCGCATTGACACGGAACTCGCGGCCACCAAAGTTCCGGGCTACACACTGGATGATGCCCGCCAGGCAATCAAGGCTGTCCGCGGGGACTGGCTCCTGCGCATCCCGCCGATTTACGGTTTCCGCTGGCTCAACGAACACGCGGCCCGGCGCGAGATGCTCAAGCCCCGGGTGATGGTCTGCGAGACGTACAATCGCGCGGCCGAGGCCATACTCCTGGCCGCCAAGAGAGATCTGTACAACGAACTGGCGCGCCCAGTGCTGACCGCTCTGGATGCCCGGCTGATCCACCTGCTGGAGTACCTCGGAAAGTGGCACGACGAGGCCACCGGGGCCTACGCGGCGATCATGGCCCGACCACTGGATCGCCGGACGGCCATGCTCTTCAGTGAGCAGGTCGTGGATCTGAAGATGGACCGGGTGATGAAGGACCCGGACGACGGTACCCGGGACAAGTTCCTGCGCGGGTTGCTCGAAGCCACCCGGGTGCAGGAATTTGACGCTGCTTTCCGCGCGCCACTGGACAATGACGACAGCCGGCCTTTCACTTCCACCTGTCCCACCGACGCCGCCCGTGGCGGACTGGTGCAGATGCGGTACGTGAATGCCATCTGCGAGCACATCCGCGACTGCTACCGGAGACGGGCTCCCGCGGGCACGTCGCCCATCATCTACGACGAGCGGGTGATCGAGCGCTTCCAGGAGGCGGCGGTCAAGTCGGCCGGGCTGTCCGCCGAGATCAACCAGGTTGTGGACGAGGGAATGGAGCTTGCCGAACTCCAACTCCAGCATCCCAAGTATTCGGACATCGACGCGATCAACCCGCGCGATGGCTGGTGGTGCTTCTTCAACGGCGCTCAGGATGCCCATGCCTGGCCGGAGTTCAAGGCGGCGCTGACGGATGCGGTCAGTGCCGCCGCGGGACGCACGGGGTACACATCCCCGGGCCCCGACAAATGGCTGCAGGAAGTCCAGGATTCGTACATGGTCATACTCCTGCGGGAGCGGGCGGCGTACCCGACCCGGATCATCCGCGGCTACGACATCGACGAGCGCGAGGAGAAGATCCAGGGCGTCCGCGCGGTTGCAGGCCGGGTGCAGGAGATCACCGCTTTCGCCCGCACCGGGGTGCGTCCGCGTCCGCCGGGCGAGAGAGACATCCGCGAGGCCGAGCAGTTCTTCGTGGGCGCGATCCTGCTGGGCATGCTCAGTTACTCCCAGGAACGCCAGGAGTTCAGCATGGAGCTTGCCCAGGCACCCGGTATGCCCCGCCGCCTGCTCACCCTGCCCACTGATTTCGGGGTGAGCGTCGGCGAACTGGCGTACCGTAATGAGACCCGCACAATACTGGCGCAGATGATCCAGGACAGGATCAACGAGATGGGCAATCCCGAGGCCCTGCGATTGACCACGGCGGTCAAGGGGCGCATCGAGATCACCGACACCGGGGAGGCGCGCACCAACGAAATGGCGCGGCTGGGCCTGCGCGACTTGGACGACGCTCGCGCGGCCAATATCATCCGGGGCTTCGAAGACCACTTTGACCTGATCAGTGATGAGCAGTCGGCGATGGAGCGTCACCCGTACGCGGATCACGTTCTTGACCCGCCAATGGGTCGGCGGCCAGGGTACTACTGCCGAAATCGTAGTTGCGGGATCTTCCTGGGCCCGGAGGTCCAGTCGATCCCGCCGTCATGCCCGAACTGCAACTTGTCTTTCGTGCCGTACACGGACTGAGGGCGCTGCAGTAGGAAGATCGTTGCCCAGTCCCGTTATGGGGAATGACGGTCAACGGCTTCGCGGGCAAGCCCGCTCCTGCAAGTCAGCTTGGAGTGTCTGCAGGCACCGAATGCAGGGGCTTTGTGGCGCGAGACAGGCAGGACCGCGCTATCTGGCTCCCGCCATCTGACACACACCCGATCCTGTACAGGGGTGCATCGGCATGTCCTACTACAATCCCCGGCTCATCGGCGGCTCTCTGGACTCCGGGCTGATCCCGAAGACGGGCCTGGCGCTGTTCCTGGGCACATTGTTGGCGCTCGCCTGCGCGGGTGTTGCGGTGGGCTATGCCTTCTTCGGCCCCAGTGACGTGGTGGAGCGGATCAAGCTCGCCACGGTCTGGATCATCGTGGACGGCGACACTCAGGGCAGCGGGGTGATCGTCCGGGAGGACGGCTACGTGCTCACTGCCGCCCATGTGGTCAAAGGCGGCAAGTGCGGCGAGGTCATCGCGGTCTTCAAGAGCGGGCAGAAGGACGCGGAAAAGATCGCGGCCACCTGCACCGAGCATGTGGGCACTCCGGCGGGTCCGCACCCCTCGGAGATCGGTAAGGACTACGCCCTGCTCAAGCTCGAAGCCGACCATCCCCTGCCCACCCTCCCGGTGATCGGCAGTGACCAGGTGACCGAAGGCACGAGGGTCTTCGTCGCCGGGTTCCCGCTGGGCGAAGAGCTTGCCCAGAGCTACTATGGGCCTAATGTGCGGGTGGAACCGGGCCACGTGACCACGGTTATGCGCGGAGGGGAGCAGGGGGCCATCGCCTTCAACACTGACGCCCGGACGGTGCAGGGAATGAGCGGTGGCCCGTGCACCACAGATCGCGGCGAGGTCGTCGGCATCATCTCAATGGGCAGCGAGAACGCGGCAACCTACCTGACTCTGCCCACATCCCGCTTCAGACACGTCTGGGAGCCGCTGAAGAAGTAGGGGGGCTTCATTCCCTTTCCCGGTACTCCCGGAACACAGGAGCCTAAGACCTCCATGGT
>JAGPGE010000039.1 GCA_018056145.1 Armatimonadota bacterium | reverse complement strand
TGGGGGCACCGCGACGACGTGCCGGACCTGCTGGCAGCCTGTGATGTGTTCTGGCACGCGGCGGCGGATGAACCTCTGGGACGCGTGGTGCTCGAAGCGATGTGGATGGCCCGGCCGGTCGTAGCCGTGAACGCCGGGGGGCCCGCTGAGCTGGTACAGCACGAGCGCACCGGCCTGCTGGTCTCGCCCCATGATGCGGGAGCGCTTGCCGAAGGTGTGCGCAGGATGCTCTCGGAACCCGACCTCGCCCGCTCATGCGGAATTGCGGCCAGAGAGCGAGTGCTGGAGCACTTCACCGCCGACAGGATGGCCCGTGGGATCCTGGCCGTCTACGAGCGCGTCCTGAGGGGGCACGTCCGGTGAGAGTGGCCATCGACGCCATGCTCCTGGGAGGCGCTCACTCGGGGGTCGAAGTGTCCATCGAGGGTCTCTGCGAGGGCCTGACGGCGGTCTGCGAAGACGACCGGTTTCTCATCGCGCACCGCCCCGGATACGCACCGGGCGATGTGGACGGGCCCCTCGATTACTACCTGGCCCCCCGCTGGAGCGCTGGGAAGGCGGGCCGCATCCTCTGGGAGCGCCTGTGCCTGCCCGGTGTGGCCCGGGAATGGGGAGCCGAAGTGCTCCACGGACCGGGCTATCTCCTGCCTTCCGGCTGGAAGGGCCCGTCGGTGGTCACCATCTACGATATCCTGGCGATCACCCATCCGGAATGGTGCAGCCGCGCCAACGCCCTGCATTATCGGCTCGCGCTGCCCCGTACGGTCCGGCAGGCCCACGCAATCCTGGTGCCCGCGGAAGCCGTGCGCGAGGAGCTCATCCGGCATCTCGGGGCTGACCCGCGGAGGGTCCACGTTGCCCATCTCGGCATACCGGAAGCCATGCGGCCGCCGGATCCGCAAGCTACCAACCGCGTCAGGGACAGGCACCGTCTCGCGCACCCGTACATCCTGTGGGTCGGCAACATCGAGCCCAAGAAGAACGTGGCCGGCCTCGTGCGCGCTTTCGAGCGGGTCGCAGGGGGTCTTCCCCACCGGCTCATCCTCGCTGGCCGCGCCGCCTGGAAATCAGAGCCAATCCTGCGGGCCATAGAGACCAGTCCCGTGTGTGACCGCATCACCCGCCTGGGCTACGTGCCCGCCGAAGACCTGCCGGCACTGTACGCGGGGGCCGATCTGCTGGTACACTGGTCTCTCTACGAGGGCGCGGGCCTCACGCCCATCGAGGCCATGGCCTGCGGCACGCCGGCAATCGTGTCCGACGCGGGCGCATTGCCGGAGCTTGCCGGGCAGGTGGCGCCGGTGGTTCCTCTGGGCGATCCGGCCCAACTGGCCGACGCGATGACATCATTACTGGCAGACCGAGACCGCCTCGCACAGCTTCGCGAGGCCGGCATGGAATGGGCCCGGCAGTTCACCTGGGCCCGGCACGCACGGCAGGCGCTGGGGATCTACCGGGAGGCGATTAAGCTTGCGGCGGAGACGGCGACGTAGGACCGGCAATCTCGGGATGGTGCTCGGAGAGTTCCCGTCAATCTCCGAGACCTTCATCCTGCGCGAGATGCTGGAACTCGAACGCCGTGGCTTCCGCCTTACCCCACTCGCCCTGGAACGGCCTGCCGATACCGAGCCCCACGCGGATACCGCCGCCTTCGCAGACCGAACATTCTACAGGCCCCGCCCGCTGTCTTTCCGCAGCCTGGCCTCCCAGGTCGGAGCCTTCATCCGGTTTCCAAGCGGCTACATTAGCGCACTGTCTTTCGCCATCAAGCACGGCCTGCGGACCCGGGGTGCTTTGCGTGAGCTGATGTCCTCGCTGCTGGCGGCCGGTTACTTCGCCGCTCGTGTTCCGCGCAGCGAACGCCCGGTTCACGTGCATGCGCAGTTCGCGAGCGCCCCGGCGACCACCGGACTGCTCCTAGCCGAGATCATCGGCGTCGCTTTCAGCATGTCCGCCCACGCCCGGGACATATTCACCAGCGAGTCAGTTCTGCTCGGCGTGAAGCTCTACGAAGCCGAGTTCACCGCAGTCTGCACACAGCATGGTTTCGAGCGTCTGCAGCGCCAGAACCCGCTGACCGTCGGCGACAGGCTCCATCTGATCCACCACGGCATCGACATCACCCGGTTCATACCCGGCCCCGAATCCCGCGAAAAGCCGCCCATGGTCATCTCAGTGGGCAGGCTGGTGCCGAAAAAAGGCATGGATATCCTCCTGCGTGCCGCCGCAATCGCCCGCTCCAACGGCGCCGAGTTCCGCCTGGAGATCGTTGGCGACGGTCCGGAGCGGGAGGACCTGGAGCGTCTCACGGCCGGCCTGGGCCTGCGCGACATCGTCCGTTTCCACGGCAGCCTGACCCAGGAGCAACTCGCGCCCATCTTCGCCCGAGCACACGCCTTCGCCCTTGCATCCATCGTCACCGAGGATGGCGACCGCGACGGCATACCCAACGCGCTCATCGAGGCCCTCGCCCTGGGAATTCCCGCGGTGGCCACAGGCGTCGGCGGTATTCCTGAACTCATTGAGCATGAGCAGACAGGCCTTCTCGCCAGGCCCGGACACGTAGGGGAACTCGCGGCGTGTCTCGAGCGGATCATCTACGACGACGAACTTCGCGCCAGAGTCAGGAACCAGGGACGGGGCAAAGTGGAGCGTGAGTTCGACATTGCGCGGAACATCGAAGACCTGGCGGCGTTATTGCGCAGGTACGCAGCCCCACGCGAGGAACCCGACGCAGCATCGGCTCAGGGCGACAGCGTGGCGCCCTGAGCCGATGCAAGCGCGCGCACCGGGGCACCGCCGCCGGAAGCGCCCAGAACAGTGGAGCAGCCAATGCACGAAGACGACTTGAAGACCACCGAAGAGCTTCGCGAGTCCGACCAACAGTCGGATGCCACCGCCGGGCGCCGGATGAGCATCGCGGCCCTCGTCATCACCGTGTTTCTCTCGGTGGGCAAGCTGATGGGCTACGTCAAGGAAATGCTCATCGCCAGTCTCGGCGCCAGCAGCAGCACCGACGCCTTCAAGGTGGCCTACAATAGCGTCATCTTCACCATCTATACCAAGGTCGAGAAGACACTGCGGCCCACATACCTGCCCCAGTTCGTGAAAGTGCGCCGGGAGGACGGCGAACAGCCCGCCTGGGACCTCGCCAGCGCCATGACCGGTTTCCAGTTCCTGGTGCTGGGTGCCCTCGCCCTCATCTGCGTGGTCTTCGCCGAACCGATCCTTCTCTTCGTGGGCAAAGGGCTCGCGAACGATCCCGCCGCGCTTCACCGTGGCGTGGTGGTCCTGCGGATTATGGCCCCGGCGCTGCTGCTCTTCTCGCTGTCGGTCATGCCCGAACTCACCCTGCATGCCTACAAACGCTTCTCATTGCCCGCAATCGCCGAAGCGTCCTTCCGGTTCGCGGTGGTTGTTATCTCTTTCATGCTTCTGTACCTCGTCTGGCCGTACCGTGTGGATGCCGACCCGCACCGCCCCGACGAGGCCATCTACGCCTTCGCATTTGGGGTCATGGCGGGGGGCTGTCTGCGACTGCTGGTGCAGATCCCCGGCCTCTGGAGCCACCTGCGCCGCTTCCGGCTGACAGCCAACGTATTCCGCAACCCCAACGCCTGGAAGGTCATCGCCCTGATGCCCCCGGTACTCATCGGCGTGGCCTTCTCCACAATCCGTACCTGGGCCGACAGCCGCTTCGGCACGGATATCGGCAGTGGCGTCTACACCTGTCTGGATTTCGGGCGGAAAATCACCGACCTGTTCCTGCAGACCCTCCCGCTGGCCGTCAGCTTCGTGGTCTACCCGTACCTCTCCGAGTGGGCTCTGCGCGGCGAGAAGGACAAGATGGCCGACGCACTGGTGGCCACCACACGCGCCATGGCCTTCGTCTACGTGCCGGTCAGCGTGGTGCTGATGGTCGCCTCGTTGCCCATCATCCGCCTGGTGTTCCAGGCCGGCGAGTTCACCGCAGAACATGCCCGGCTCTCCGCTATGGGTGTCTACTGGTACGCACCGGGGATGTTCTTCTACTCCGTGGAAGGCTCCATCAACCACTGGTTCTTTGCATACCAGGACACGATGACCCCCAACGTCGTGGGGGCTCTCTTCGCCGTCCTCCACGTGGTCATCGGCTACTTGGGCGTCTACGTGTTCGGAGCCACTCCCGGCGCGAAGCTCTCCTGGGTGGCTGCCGCGCTGACCATCAGCAAGAGCACCAAGGTCATCGCCCTGTATGTCCTGATTCGCCGGCGCATCGGGCACATCGACGTGGCAAAACAAGTCCGCTTCGCCCTGCAACTCGCCGTCTGCGTCGGTCTCATGGGCCTGGCGCTCTACCTGCTGGAACAGCAGATGGCGCCGGTCCTCGAGGGCTGGGACGGCGGCCTGAAGATCAAGGCCGCGGCGAACATGGGCAGCAGCTTCGTGGTGGGCGCAATCGTGTTCCTGAGCTCTGCCGCACTCTTGCGAGTGAACGAGATCAGCCTGGTCTGGGATGCCGCACGCAAGGTCGGGCGTAAGATCAATGCCAGGCTCATGCGCGGCCGTGGCGAGTAGGCGCGTCCGGGTCACGCAGGTGCTCGAAGCCTGCGTGGGCGGGACGCGCAAGCACGTCCTGGAGCTTTGCACCGGGCTTGACCCGGAGCGCTTCGAACTGTCCGCGGTGCTCTCGCCCCTGCGCGACCGGGACTTCGCGGCCACCACGCGCATTCTCGGGAACGCAGGCGTCCGGGTCATCGAGTTCCCCCTGCGCCGATCCACGAACCCGATCTCGCTTGCACGCGCCGTCGCGGGCCTCTCCCCGGTTCTGCGCGAACTCCGCCCGGACATTGTCCATGCACACAGTGCCATCGCGGGGTTCGTCGGCCGGAACGCAGCCCGTCGAGCAGGTGTGGCCGGGCTCATCTACACCCCCCACGGTTTCCCCTTCCTGATGGACGTGCCGGCCCCGGTGAAGACGCTTCTCCTGATTGCGGAACGCCGCCTGGGACAGGTAACCGACCGCATCATCTGCGTCTGCGAGAGTGAACGCGAGATCGCCCTGAAGTACGGGGTAGCGCAGCCGAAATGCTGCGTCTGCATCCCCAACGGAATACGTTTCGCCCCTGTTCCCGAAGTGGGGCGCGCACAGGTGCGCGCACGCCTGGGGCTGCCGGAGGACTGCAGGCTGATCCTCTGCGTGGGCGACCTGCGCCGCCAAAAGGGGCACGACACGGCAGTGCGCGCCATCAAGTTCCTGCACGGCGTGGTCCCTGACGCACACCTGCTGATTGCGGGCGAGGGCGACCAACGACCGGCACTGGAGCGTCTCATCACCCGCGAGGGCTTGGGCGACGTGGTCCACCTTGCGGGATTTCGCTCAGACGTCCCCGAGCTCCTGGCCGTCTGTGATGTTTTCTGCCAGCCCTCGCGCTGGGAAGGCTGCCCCTATGCGCTGATTGAGGCCGCCGCCACGGGGTGCGCACTGGTGGCCACGGAGATCCCCGGCAACATTGACGTCGTGCGCCACGGGGAGACGGGCTGGCTTTCCCCGGCGGAGGATGCAGTCGGCCTGGCGCTGGCTCTGCGGGATGCGTTGGGTGATGAGACGGAGCGGCTGAGGCGGGGCACAGCGGCATCAATTCTCGTGCGCGAGCGGCATGACATGGCCCACATGCTGCACGCCACCGCGGCACTCTACGAGGAGCTGGCGACGAAGCGGTAGGACTGAGGCGACAACTTCAGTCAGCTCCGTTCCGCGTCGGTGGAAGCGCCTGATCCGCGGCGCTGGAAAGCTGCGCGACGCGCTCCCGCAACTCCGCCAGGGTCTCGGCGGACAAGTCGTCCACAGCCGTCTCGCTGGCATCCAGCGACTCTCTCAGGGCAACCGAAAGGCGGGCCTTCACCGGGTCCGTGAGTGCCCAGGCGGGACTGCGCTGCATCTGGCGCAGGGCCTGCTCCACCAGTTCCAGACTGCGGTCCCAGCCCCCGAACCGAGCGGCGATCAGGGCCTGCGCGGCGTACCCGAAAACACAGTCGAGGTCGTCGCCAACTCGCTGCACCGTGAATAGGCGGCGCGCCTGCTCCCGCTGTCCATCGGCCAGAAGCGCCAGTGCCGCCACCCCTCCCACGAGCGCGCTGGTGCTGCGCTTCTCCAGAGCCTTCCGCGCCAACCCATCCGCCTCGGGCCAGTCCCCACGCACCGCTCGCACGCGGACGGCCTGCTCCAGCACCGCCCGCGAGGTGGGAGCGCGCTCAAGGGCGACCCGCAGGTGCTTCACAGCGCCGGAGGCATCCCCGCGCCTGAGCGACACTTCGGCCCTCAGCATCGGGGCCAGGTACGAACTGGGCTGGGCGATCTCGTACTGCTTCAGAGCCCAAACCGCAGTGGTGTAATCTGCCACGCTGATGGACTTGCGCGCCATCAGTTCGTAACCCCGCCGGGCTACAGTCTCCGGCAGACAGCGCAGGAGCTGGCGCGCCAGGTCGTACTTGCTTTGGCCCGCAAGCTGGTGGGCGAAATCCAGCACCATCGGGACCACGCCGGCCCGCAAGCGCACGAGCTCCACGAGACGGTCACGCTGGACGAAGCCATGGACCACCGCCAGCGCCAAGACCCGGATCACCCGCAGTTCAGGCGACACCGCCCGGCTCTCCTGTGCGCGGTCAAACACGTGAGAGACCTTCGGGGCCCTGCCCGACCGCAGGTACGACCACGCAAGGCTCGTCCACACCTGGGCCTCGCCGGTGATGTCCGTCTCGCCCCGGAGCGCGCGCTCGATGGTCTGGATCGCTTCTTCGTGCCTGCCTGCTGCGGACAGGTCCACTCCCAGGCTCGCGATCACCAAGTCGTTAGCCGGCATGTGCGCCCCGGCTTCCCGCAGGAGCGCTACCGAACGCTCAATATCGCCTTCCGAGCGCGCCGCCGAAGCCTCCAGCATGCAGCGCCAACCACGCACTTCGGGCGACCGCGGCGACAGCAGAACCGCGTGATCCAGGAGCCGCCTGGCAAGACGCAGTCCCGGCCCGCCCAGTGCCGCGAGGGACTGGGCCACGGATACCAGAACCCTGGTTGTGGTGCGGGTCTGCATCAGCGCTACCTATCCGTGCATGCTCGGGATTGGGGACCTCATGCGCTCAGTGGGACGTCACCGGGGAACACGCTTCCACCGAAGCAGTCGTAGGCCACGGTTACTGGGAACTCCCTTACCGTCAACCTGCGCACCGCCTCGGGCCCGAGGTCCTCGTACGCCACTACCTCTGACTCAACAACCGCCCTGGCCAGAAGCGCTCCCGCGCCGCCCACTGCAACGAAATAGACTGAACACGTTTCAGCACAGGCTTCGCGCACTTCCACCGTCCGGTCGCCCTTGCCGATGGTGCCTTTGAGGCCCAGGCGGTGCAGTTCCGGCGCGTACGCGTCCATGCGGTAGCTGGTAGTCGGACCTGCTGACCCGATGGCGTTCCCTGGTGGTGTCTCCGAGGGCCCGCAGTAGTAAACCACCTGCCCCGTGAGGTCGAAGGGCAGGCCATCGCCGGCAGCCAGGCCATCCAGCATCCGCTTGTGGGCGGCATCCCGCGCGGTGTAGATCACCCCGGACAGGAGCACCCGGTCGCCCGCTCGGAGAGAGCGCGCCGTTGCCTCGTCCAGCGGGGTGCTGATTCGCTTCGCGTCACCGCTCATCCGCAAGTCATCCTCGTGGGCAGGCGAATCCCGCCCTAAGTCAGCCGTCACAGTTCCCGGGACACGTGCCGGGCCGAGTGGCATTGGACATTCAGAGCCAGCGGCAGGCTGGCAATGTGACACGGGTGGCGCTCCACGTGCACCGCAAGCGCCGTAGTTCGCCCACCCAGACCCATCGGCCCGACACCGGTGGCATTGACTGCCTCGAGAAGCCGGCTCTCCAGCGCAGCCAATTCCGGGATCGGGCTCGGCTCACCCACTGGTCGCAGGAGGCTCTCCTTAGCCATGAGCGCCGCTTTCTCGAGGTTCCCGCCCAGCCCCACGCCAAGCACCAGCGGCGGGCAGGGCTTGCCCCCGGCCTGCTGGATGCGCTCGACAATCCGTTTGACGACCCCATCCTCGCCCTCAGAGGGCACCATCATCCACACCGCGCTCATGTTCTCACTCCCGCCGCCCTTGGGGGCGAGGGTGAGCTTCAGGCGGTCGCCCTCCACCAGCTTCAGGTGCACGATAGCGGGGGTATTGTCGCCCGTGTTCGTGTCCCGGCGCAGGGGATTGAGCACCATCGACTTGCGCAGGTAAGCATCCCGGTAGCCCTCGCGCACACCGCGGTCGATGGCCTCGTACAGGTCTCCGTCCAGGTGGGCGTCCCGTCCCAGTTCGACGAACACCACCGCGATCCCGCAGTCCTGGCACAGCGCAATTCGCTGCTCGTGAGCGATCCGGGCATTCTCGATAAGCTGATCCAGCACATCTCGGGCCACGTCACTGGTTTCGGCATCCCGGGCAGTCCGGAGCGCTGCCAGCACGTCTTCCGGCAGCTCGAAGTTAGCCTCGGCGGACATCTCCGCGACGGCCGCCGCAATCGCGTCGGCGCTGATTTCCCTCACACTCGCGTGCGACGCCATGCTCAGCCCTGCCCGCCTCTCATGGCATCGCGCAGATCTCGGTAGCTGATGAGCTTGATGCCGAGTTCGTCGATGAGCGCCCGGGTGGCCGGGTTGATGAGCCACTCGTAGTCCGCATTGCGCCGGGCGTGGCTCCCGCTGATGGACTGCATCTCCGGGCCGTCAATGGCCGGGTGCAGGTAGAGCTCAGTGAGCCCCGGCTTCAGGTTCCGCAGAATGTTGTTGTAGGCTTCCGCAAGATCGGCTGGGTCGGGAGGCAGGGGCACGCCGTGGATCAGCACATCCGGACCCAGCACTCCGGCCTCGCGCTCCTGCTTTTTCCGGTCGGGGGCCCCGAAAAGCGCGTACATCTGTGCCGATGCCTGCCGCTGCGGAAGGCGATACTCCTTCGCGAGCTTGAGGTAGACATCCGCAAACGCCGGGTTGAGTTGCATGGTGCCCATGTGGGAATCAATGTGTGTGGGATCAATGCCCATCTTCTTCGCGAGCTCAATCTGTGCGCGGGACTCGATCTCCGCCTCTTCGGGTGTCGCATGCTCCCAGACCGGCTCGCAGTCGGGCCACATGTACCCGTCGGGTGAGACCAGCCCCGGAACCTTGTCCCTTCCCGCAACCGGCCCCCACTTGTAGTTGCGCCACTCGCTGGTGTGGGTCAGGTGGATGCCAACATTCGCCTCCGGGTGCGTGCGCACCCAGTCGGCCACTTCCTTGACCCAGGCAGTAGGCATCATTACCGTCGCCGACGTCAGAACTCCGCGCTCGAAAGCGTCGAACACAGCGAGATTGGTGCTGTGGCTCATGCCGAAATCGTCGGCGTTGATGATGAGCAGGCGGGCGTCCGGCGGATATCCAAGCATGGCGTTCACCGTGCCGGGCTGGTCCTGGGCGCGTACCCAGGTGCAGGGAGCAACGAGGGCCACAGTCAGGGCAACCAGAACGGTCTTCATGGCGCATTTCTCCCGGAACCACCGAGGGTGAAGCGGCTCGGATAGTTGACCACGTTGGGCACGATTTGTCAACGTCGGGACGTGGCTCGGGATGGTGACTGCCTCGCCGCAAACTCGCCCTTGCGCGGCAGCCCCGCGCGTCGCATAATACGGTCGCACATCAGAATCGCCCTCGCAGTCTGTGGCGGGCGTCCAGGACGGTTCTTGCTCCCGGGAGGCTTGGCCTTTATGTCCGAACTCATCGAATTCGTCAGCAACTACTCCGACCACAGCACCGACCAGGGATTTCAGTTCGAGTTCTTCTGCAACCGCTGCGGCTCCGGCTATCGCACGCCCTTCCGCGCCAGCGCCACTGGAACCGTTGCGAACGTGCTGGACACCGCGAACAGCCTCTTCGGTGGCGTCCTCGGCCGGGCGGCGGACGTAACCGAACGGGTGCGTTCCGCGACCTGGGAGCGCGCCCACGACAACGCGTTCAAGCAGGCAGTTGAAGAAATCCGGCCCCAGTTCGTTCAGTGCCCGCGGTGCATGTCCTGGGTCTGCCGCAAGAGTTGCTGGAATGACAAGCGAGGCCTGTGCAAGGAGTGCGCGCCTGACCTGGGTGTGGAGATGTCAGCCGCCCAGTCGAACCGCTCTGTTGAGGAAATCTGGCGTCACGCGGCAATGGCCGAAGAAGACAAGAAACTCGCCCGCGAGAACTGGCGAGAGACGATCCGCGCGTCCTGCCCCAAGTGCGAGCACCCGCTGGAAGTCAATGCCCGCTTCTGTCCCCAGTGCGGGGAGAAACTTCAGGCCGCCGCCTTCTGCAGCGAATGCGGGGCAAAGCTCCAGCCGGATGCCAAGTTCTGCGCCGCCTGCGGCAAGAAGGTCGAAGACGCCGAGTAGGACCCGTGAGGGTGTCGCGTCAGGCCCCGCCTGGCCTGCTTCGCGGGTAGCACCGCTGGGGAGGCGGTGCTACCCGCAAGTTGGCCTCGACCTCAGAAATCGAACTGCGCAATGTTCTCCTTCGTGAACCGCATCGGCGCCCCAAGAAGCACCTGGCCGTCACGCACTTCCACCTCGCCCAGCCGCCCGGCAGCGAGCGTCTTGCTGTCCGATGCAAGCTTCCCGTCAGCAATCGCCTTGGCCGCCTGCACCGCGAGATACCCCAGGTCCACCGGGTTCCACAGGATCACGGTCTTCACGGTGCCGCCCTCGACCCACTGCTTCATGGGCTTCGGCGTGGCGAGACCCACCACTGCGACCTTGCCCGACGCCCCGGCCTGCTGAACCGCATCCGCCGCTCCGGGCAGCGCCACCGACGACAGCGCGAAGATTCCCTTTAGCTCCGGGTAGGTCTTCAGCAGTTCCTGGGCCGCGCGAAAAGCAAGAGTCTGGTCCTCTTCGCTGGGCTTCGGCTCGCTGACCAGCTTCATCTTCGGGTACTTCTCGGCCATGTATGCCTTCATCTCGCGGATCCAGGCGTTCTGGTTCGCTGCAGTGAGGGACGCCGTGATGATCGCCACCGGCGCGTCCTCCCCCACCTGGTCCGCCATCTCGTCCACCAGTGCTTTCCCCACGGCGTCTTCCGACGCCTGGTTGATGAAGAACTCTCGCCCTGACTTCTCGGGCGACGCGTCGGCGTCGAAAGTCAGCACGTGAATGCCCTTGTCTCGCGCCTTCTTCAGCACCGGGGCGATGGAGTCCGGGTCATTGGGCGAGACGATGATGACGTCCGTGTCTTGGGCGATGTAGCCCTCAATCAGCTGGATCTGCGCATCCACCTTATCCTCGGTGGGGCCGTCGAAAACCAGGTCCACGCCGCCAAGTTCATCCGCGGCCTCCTTCGCGCCGCGCTCGCAGGCATTGAAGTAATCCGTGCCCTTGATCTTCGGCACCATCAGAACGGAAACGCTCTTATTTCCCCCGCCGCCGGTGAGCTTCTCGGCAGGCGGTTGGGTTACGTCGGTGGCCTGAACGTCAGTGGGGGAGGTCTTCGCGCATCCCGCGAACAGCGCGGCGACAAAGATCACGACAAGACAGAGGACGAGACGCAGGGACATGGTTCTCAACTCCTGGAATGATGTTCGGGAGGTGGTGGCAGTCGAACGGCCGCCTCACCCCCTCGTTCCCATCTCCTTTGCGGCGACCGCAGGCGGTCGCTTCGCTCAGGATTGGGGAGAAGCAAGCCACGGCAGATCGTCAGGTACCGCCGCGTGCGACCGGGTGCCACTGCTTCCCGCGAGGCGACGGCCTTCCGTCGCCTAAAGGAAGCACTCCCTCGACGCCCTACTGAGCCGGTTCGCTTTTCGCGGCCGAAGTCCTCGCCCTCGTTGCACGCTGAGCCAGGAAATGTTGGGCCACCGCGGCGATCAGCAGCACCGCACCCAGGATGATCTTCTGGTCCTCAAAGGGCACCCGGCCCAGAGTCAGCCCCCGGACAAGACTGCTCACCACCAGCAGCCCCAGCACCGCGCCCAGAATGCTCCCCTTCCCGCCGTAGATACTCACACCGCCCAGCACGCAGACGGTGATGACATCCAGTTCCATGAGCGTCCCGGCATCGGCTTTCGCCGTGGCGACCCGGGACAGAAACACCGCTCCCGCCAGCGCAGACATGAGCCCGCTGAAAGTGTACAAGACCAGGCGCACTGTGGGGACAGGAACTCCCGCGAACCATGCCGCGCGCTCGTTGTGCCCGATCGCGTACACCCAGCGCCCGAACACCGTCCGGTGCAGGACCACCGCCGCGGATACGCCGAGAACCACCAGCAATGGCAACTGCTGCGGAACCTGCACCGCGCCAAGCACCGTGTAGTAGGCCTGCCCCAGTTCGTAGTATTCCGGCGGGAAGTCGCTCACGGGCGCACGTGCTCCGAGCCCGAGAGCAATGCCGCGGTACAGCGCCATCGTCGCCAGGGTCACGATGAGCGGCGGGATCCGCACCTTCGAGACGAATAGGCCGTTCACGAACCCCGCAAGACCGCCCGCGACAAGTCCGAGCGCGATATCCGGGCCCGGCCCCAGTCCGAGATGCCGCCAGCCCATGCCCATCACCACCACGCTCAGGCCCACCATGGAACCCACCGATAGGTCGATGCCGCCGGTGATGATGATCGGCGCCATCGCCAGGGCGACCAGCCCGGTTTCCACGAAAAAGCGGGACATCTCCAGCAGGTTGTTGGTCTCGAAGAAGCGCGGGTTCAGGGCCCCCATCGCGCAGAAAGTGACCACCAGCAGCGCGAGCACCGCCGCTTCCTCGGGCCCGAGCAATCCCCGCAGGCGTCGCACCATCATCTTCGCCTCCGGGCAGTCTGCACGGCGTCCACAACCACCGCGCCCAGGATGAGCACGCCCTGGCAGGCACGCTCCCAGCTTGGATCGATGCGCAGGTGCGTGAGGGACCCCGCAATCGCCCCCAGCAGGAGCACGCCGATGACAGTTCCCACGATGGTCCCGGACCCGCCGAAGATATTGGCGCCGCCCACAACCACCGCGGTGATGACCACCATCTCGAGCCCGCCGCCCGCATTGGTCTGCACGGCGCTCAGGCGAGTGATGTACACGAAGGCCGCAAGCCCCGCCAGCAGGCCCATGACGAGGTACACGCGCCCGCGCACCGTCTGAACCGCGATGCCCTGGTGCCCGGCGGCGTCGGGGTTGCTCCCAACCGCGTACACGCTGCGCCCGAAAGCTGTCCGTCTCGCAGCCACGGCCGCTAACGCAACCACCACCGCGGCAATCCAGACCGCCACGGGCACCCCCAGCGGCTCGCTCAGGCCGAACTGCCGAAACTCCGCGGGGAGGTTGATCCAGCGCCCGCCCGTGAAGTGGATCAGCGTGTTGCGGAAGAGAGTGAGTGTGGCAAGAGTGGCGATGATCGGCGGGATGCGCACCCGGGCCACCAGTCCACCGTTCACCGCG
Organism: Armatimonadota bacterium; assembly: GCA_018056145.1. Classification (GTDB taxonomy): domain Bacteria; phylum Armatimonadota; class Zipacnadia; order Zipacnadales; family JABUFB01; genus JABUFB01. Next base: position 2,549 of record JAGPGE010000039.1, on the reverse strand, counting down.
CCCAATATGCCCCCCGCGAGCAGCGCCGCGAGGAGCACGCCGATCACGGGCGCGCCACGTTCCGCCGAAAGCGCGGCAACGGTGGCGCTCACGGCAAGAATCGCCCCCACCGAGATATCAATGCCCGCGGTGAGGATCACGAAAGTCATCCCCACGGCGGCCACCATCAGGTAGGCGTTGTTGGTGAGCATGTCCGCGAAGTTCTGTCTCGTGGCGAAACTCGGGGCAGCCAGGGAGACCCCCGCCAGGAACAGCGCCAGCAGCGCCCCAAGCCCGAGTTCCCGCTGCAGGACCGGCCTGCGCGCCGCCGTCTCGTGGCGCACACCCTCCCGCGTGGTGCCCAGGGCAAGGTCCAGAACCGCCTGCTGGGTGGCCTGTTGGGACGGAAACTCACCCACCATCCGCCCGCGGTGCATCACGAGAACCCGGGTGCTCAGGGAAAGCAGTTCCGGCAGGTCAGACGACACCAGGATGATCGCCACGCCGCGCTCGGCAAGCGCGCGCATGAGCCGGTGTATCTCGGCCCGCGCTCCCACGTCCACGCCCTGCGTGGGCTCTTCCAGCAGCAGCACTTCCGGCTCCCCCAGAAGCCGCGAGGCCAGTGCAACCTTCTGCTGGTTGCCCCCGGAAAGCTGGGCCACCGGTTGCTCCAGCCCTGCCGACCGCACCCGCAGGTCTCCGGCAAGCGCTCCCGCCCGCTCCTGCTCCTGTTGCCGCCGCACAAGCCCGAGCCTGCCCGCAAAATCGCGCAGCCTGGGCAGGCTGATGTTCTCCCGGACCGTCATGGGCAACACAAGCGCCTCGTGGTGGCGATCGGCGGGGACGAGAGCCACACCCAGCTCTCGCATCCGCGCCGGGCCCGCGCCGGAAGCGTCGCGGCCCAGCACGGTCACCTGCCCCGCGCTTGCCTTCTGCACACCCGCCAGCGTGTGCAGCAGTTCGTTCCTGCCCGAACCCGCTACCCCCGCAATGCCCACGATCTCCCCGGGCCCGACTGACAGGTCAATGCCCTCGAACTTTCCCGCAAGAGTGAGCCCGGAAGCCATAAGATACGGAGCTTCTGCGTCCGTTTCGTCTCGCGAGGCGCCAGGTGCCTGCCTTTGCCTGCCCTGGCGCTCATCCGCCGCCACTGCGTGCCCCACCATCAGCTCAATGAGGTCGTCGCGAGTCACCTCAGACATCGGGCAGGTGCGCACCAGCCGGCCGTCCCGCAGGACGCTCACACGATCCGCCAGTTCGAACACCTCGGCCAGCCGGTGGCTGATGTAGATGACCGTCGCCCCGCGGAGGTTCAGATTCCGCACCAGGCCGAACAGGCGCTCCGTGTCGTCGTGCCCCAGGGGCGCAGTGGGCTCGTCGAGAATCAGCACCCGCGCGTCCACCAGCATCGCCCGGGCGATCTGAAGGATCTGCCGGTCGGCCACGCTGAGGCTTTCCACCGGCGCATCCAGATCCAGTTCCGTCTCCAACCGGGCCAGCACGTCCTGCGCGAGTCCGCGCATCGCGCGCCAGTCCACAAGCCCGGTTCTCGAACGCGGCCATTCGCCCACGAACAGGTTCTCCAGGGCGCTCAGCGAGAGGAACAGGTCTGGGTGCTGGGGCACCATCGTAACGCCGAACTCACGGGCGGCGCGGGGCGAGAACTGGCTAACGCTCCGCCCAAAGACCACCAGTTCACCCGCGTCCGGCGAAAACTGGCCCGCAATAATGCGCACCAACGTGGATTTGCCCGCGCCGTTCTCGCCAACGAGCGCGTGGATCTCCCCCGCCCTGATTTCCAGGGATACGTCGTCCAGCGCCACCACGCCCGGGTACTCCTTGCGCAGGCGCGAACACTCCAGCGCGAGAGAGTCGCTGGGCGCGGGTTCAGACGGACACGGAGTTCCGGTAGGTGACATTGATCGAGCCTACTGCCCTCCTTCGGGCCGCCGGGGCATGATCCGGTACACGTGGACATCGAAGGGTTCGTACACGTCGCTGAACTCCAGACTGTCTTCGGACAACTGCAGCGCCTCGCGGTTCTCAAACAACGGCGCCGCCATGGCCAGGCCGTCCTCGAATCGGTACGTGGCGTCCAGCACCGCATCATCGAGATTGACAGTGAGCAGCACGAAGCCGCCTTCCGGGTGGGGTTTCAGGATACACCGCAGCGGGTCGCTGGTCACCGGTTCGCCTTTGAAGGTGACCCCGTACCTCACGCTTGCGGGAGCGGTCGGCGACAGGAGCGACGGCGTCAGCTCCCGGATCTCACTGTTGATCTGGGTCGCCGCCATCCACAGGGCCTTCGACTGAGCAAGCTGCATGGGCTTAGCCGGGGATGCTTTGGGCTTGCCGGGGCCGGCCTCAAGATACGCGACCCGAGGGTCCGGCGACATACCGATGACTTTCCCGTCCCGGCAGACGTAAGTGTCCCAGCAGAAGTAGATAATCCCCGTGGCCCCGTGGATCAGCGCAGCATACACCTGGGCGCGCAACTGCACCGGGGTCGCCATCCGGAAGGGGAATGCGCCCCGCTCCTGGGAGGTGAACGCTCCCACGATGAACCACAC
>JAGPGE010000038.1 GCA_018056145.1 Armatimonadota bacterium | reverse complement strand
AGTTGATGATCTGCTTCGCGGCGTCATCCCAGTATTCGGGCTTGCCGGAATATGTGCCCCACCGAGCCAGGAAGGGGACGCTCATATACAGGTCGTCGATCCACAGCGTCCGGCCCCGGCAGAGGGTCCCGTCCGGCAGGCGCGACTGGCGCGTGTGAATGTAGTCGGCGATCCGCTCCAGCATCCGGGTCATCTCGGGCGACGCACTGGCCCCGTGCGCGAGAAGCCCCTCAACCACCTGGTTGCCCATTGAGCCGCAGTCGTCCAGGCTGCTCAGGCGCATGAGTTCTTCGATGCCCTGGGCCGGAGTGCGGCGGCCGAATGTCTCGATCTGCCACGTGAGCCAGTCCCACTGCTTCGCCACGAGTTCGTTGTGGCGCAGCACGAACTGCCTCCACTCTTCGCCCCCGCCGGATTCGCTGAGCTTCAGCAGTCCGTAGAGCGTGACGCCCCGCGGGTAGGACCACGAGATGCCTCGGACCGGGCGGGACCTCTCGACGTCCTCCCACGGGCCGCGCTTCCACTCACCGGCCCCCAACTCTCGCAGCTGACGGCGGGCCAGTGCTGTGAGAACCTCCAGGTCCGAGCGAGCAGCCAGGTCTTCCGGCGCCACCTGCTTCACACCCGCCCATTTCAGGAGATTGTCGGCCAGCGGACGCGCCAGTTCCTCCCGCGCGGAAAACGGGGCGTGGAACTGGGCTGCGACGATATGCCCCGCGCCGTACGGTGCAACAAGAAGCGCCGGCCCGTCGGGGCTGTCGGCAAGCACCTGCCAGTGCTCGCGGTCCCAGTCGCGCACCACGTCGCCCCCGCGCATCTGCCCGCTGAAGGCTTTCCCTCGCAGGCCCTCCAGGAGCGGGTGGGGATCGTTGCGGAAGGTCACCTGATCGGGGTCCCGGTCACCGAGCACCAACCGGTACGGCCAGAACGCTGGTTCGCTGCGCGCGTCATCAGCGAACCAGGTGACCAGGATGCCGCCGCGATTGGCGAACTCCCACAACCGCCGCAGGTCCTTGTGGTAGACGTTGAGATTGGTGCTCAGTGCGATAAGCCTGTACCAGTGCAGGTCGCCTTCGGGCAGGCGGCCATCCTCGCGCATCTCCACCCGGGCGGTCCTGGACATGAACCCCGGCAGAGCGCCCCAGTTGGACGCCGACGAGTCTTCGCTGCGGACGAGCAGCACTTCGCAGGGGGGGGAAGCGCACCCATGCGTGGCGAGGAGTGCCAGAACAACGGGCAAGAGACGGCCGGTACCCACCATGAACCTGCCTCCCGTGGGGCTGAGCCGCTGACGTAATCGCGCCTGTCTGACAGCTCACCACGCTATTCCTCGGGATCGCCGGCCTGCCCTTCCGTGAAGGTAACCAGGGCCTGTGAGTGGAATTGCTCTATCAAAGACACTTCGATCCAGGGAGTCTGAACAACCATGATGACTGCCGCCGTCACCGTCCGTCTGGATGAACCCCTGGGACGCATCAACCCCAATGTCTATGGGCACTTCGCCGAGCACCTCGGCCGCTGCATCGACGAGGGCACCTGGGTCGGCGAGAACAGCACCATACCCAACGACCTGGGCATCCGCACTGACGTGGTCGAAGCCCTCAAGGTGCTGAGTCCCCCGGTTCTCCGCTGGCCGGGAGGCTGCTTCGCCGACGCCTATGATTGGCGCGACGGCATTGGGCCAAGGGATCAAAGGCCCCGGCGCATCAATGTCTGGTGGAACCGCGAAGAGGACAACCAGTTCGGCACCGACGAGTTCATCCGCTTCTGCCGGGGAATCGGTGCGGAGCCCTACATCTGCGGGAATGTGGGCTCCGGCAACCCGCGGGAGATGATGCAGTGGCTGGAGTACTGCAACTACGAGGGCACCACCACCCTCGCGCAGGAGCGCGCCGCCAATGGGCACCCGGCCCCCTACAAGGTGAAGTACTGGGGCATCGGCAATGAGAACTGGGGCTGTGGCGGGCATTACGACGCGGACCACTATGCCCGGGAATACCGCCGGTTCGCCAGCTACCTGCGGCGCATCGACCCCGACATCCAGCTCATCTCCTGCGGCTTCAATGCAGAATGGGACCTGGCATTCTTCAATGCTCTGAAGCGCATCGATCTCGTGGACCAGCACTCGATCCACCATTACTACAAGTGCGGGCCGGGCACCGGGTTCAGCGAAGAGCAGTACTACGGGCTGTTCCCGGCTGCGCTAGCCATGGAGGGGCAGATCCGGCGGCTGGCCCAGTTGCTCGGACACTTTGAGCGTGGACGGCAGGTGGGCATCGCCGTGGACGAGTGGGGCGTCTGGCACCCCGAGGCCGACGTGGGGCTCTACCAGCCGAACACGCTGAGGGACGCTCTCGCGGCGGCCCTGGTGTTCGACGTCTTCCACCGCAACGCCGAGTACGTGACCATGGCCAATATCGCCCAGCTTATCAATGTCCTGCAGTGCCTGATCCAAACCGACGGCGCGGCAATGTGGCTCACCCCCACGTACCATGTCTATGACCTGTACAGGCCGCACATGGGCAATATCGCGGTGCGCACCGACGTGGAAGTGGACCGCCATGAGTTCAGCGTGGACAACCAGCGGCACAGCGTGGCGCTGGTGAGCGCGTCTGCCAGCCGGAGCAACGGTTCCGGCGGCGTGGTGCTTTCCGTCACAAACCTGAGCCTGGACAAGACGGCGGCGGTCACCGTGGACCTGCATGCGGGCGAAGCCACAAGCGGGACGATGCGGCTCCTCACCGCGACCCAGCCGGATGCCGTCAATTCCGCCGAGAAGCCCGATACTGTGCGCGTCGTGGATGGCGGCGCAGTCCAGTGCGCGGGGGAAGTCACGCTGGAACTGCCGCCGATGTCGGTGGCCACCGTGACGCTGATCTAGGGCGCGCCCCAGGACCGGCGAAGGCCCTGTCCTGTGCTTCAGCGCAGGGCGCGTTGGCGCGAGACACCACCCACACAGGGAGAACCATGGATTCGACACAGGATATCCTGCAACGCGAGCTTCGGCGCACCGAACCCGACTATGTGGTCTACGTGCCGAAAAGCGTCGACGGCTCCACCTTCGATACCGGCAATGAACACTTCCTGGTGTTCGAAGGCCCCGACGGGTCGCTCATGTGCATCTGGACCCAGAGCAGCTACGAGGGCGCGGGCGACCACCGCATCATGTTCAGCAGATCCGAAGACGATGGCGTCACCTGGGCCGACCCCACCCATGTGGCGGGCCCGAAGCGTCCCGGCGACGGCTTCATGGCAAGCTGGGGGTTCCCCCTGATCTCAGCATCCGGGCGCATCTACGCCATCTGGAACCAGTACCAGGGCATCGACGACGTCATCCACCAGCACACGGGGACCATGGAGGGGTGCTATAGCGACGACATGGGCAGGAGCTGGTCGCAGCCGGCCAACATTCCCCTGAAGCGCAGCCCCCACGACCACCCGGACCCCTCGGTGCCTTCGAACTGGATCGTCTGGCAGAAGCCCATCCGCGACCTGCGCGGCCGGTGGTTCACCGGCTTCAGCCGCTGGGTGAGCAAAGCCGTGCGCTGGCCCATGCACAGCAACTCGTGGACCTCGTGGGAGACAGTGGTCGAGTTCATGCGCTTTGAGAACATCGACGATAACCCGGAGCCGGGCGAGGTTCAGATCAGTTACTCCGGCTGGGGCGATGAAGCCCTCCGGGTGCCCCACTACGCCGACCCAATGCTCAGCATCGCCCAGGAGCCCAGTCTCGTGCGCCTGCCGGACGGGCGGCTCTTCTGCGTGATGCGCACCATGTCCGGCTACATCTGGTACAGTCTGTCGGGCGATGACGGGATGACCTGGTGCAACCCGAGGCCGCTCCTGCGCAGAGACCACGGCACGCCGATCCTCGAGCCCCTCTGCTGCTGCCCGATCTACGAGATCGCTACCGGGGAATACCTGCTCCTGCACCATAACAACAGCGGGCGCTTCCAGGGCTGCCAGCCTGAGGACACAGGCAAGAACCGCCGGCCCGCCTTCATCGCGCGTGGGGAATACCGGCCCGACGCCGACCAGCCCATCTGGTTCAGCCGCTCCAAGCAACTCATGGACAACCATGGCCAGGGCATCGGGCCGCTGAAGCGCACCGACATCGGGGTCTACCCCAGCATGACCCACCGCCGCGGGAACCACGTGCTGTGGCACCCGGACCGCAAGTTCTTCCTGGTCGGGAAGAAGATCACGCCCGAATTCCTGGCCGACCTGGCGGTTCCCGGCAAGTGAATGGCGGCGGACGGGCCCGAGCAAGCCTGAACTGTGAGGAATCGGCGGACTGAGCATGCACTGGATTGCCGCCGGTATCGCCGGCCTGCTGGTCCTGGCGGCGCTGATCGTCTCCCTGCGCCGGCTGGCTTCCGAGCCCGCGTCGCGACGGGTCCTCATCACCGTCCTGCGCGGGCTCTCGCTGTTGCTGCTGCTGGCTATGCTGTGGAATCCGGTGACCACCACGGGCAATACCGTCCGTGTGCCCGGCGAACCGCGGGTCCTGATCGACACTTCGGCAAGCATGGGCCTGCCCGTGGACGGGCAGGGGCCGTCTCGCCTGTACTTCGCCCGAGATTCCCTCGGGGAAGTTCTCCGCCGAATCGCGGGGACTGAGAACCCGGCTGCCCCGGAACTCTACAGCTTTTCCTCGACGGTCCGGCGTCTCCGCGATCTGAAGGCTGTTGCCGCAGACGGCGACCGGACCGACCTGGCCGCTGCGGTGGGCTTCATTGCGGCGGAGGCGCCCGGCGCATCGGTGCTCATCGCCACCGATGGCGCGGACACGGAATCGGCCCGGGTCGAGGAGACCGGCCAGACCGCGCGCGCAGCGGGGCTCAAGCTCAGCTTCCTTGCAGTCGGCAAGCCGCGGCCGGTGCGCGACGTGGCGGTCACCGCGATCCAGGCGCCGCGGCAGGTGCGGGAGGGAGCGAGTTTCGAACTGCAGGCGACAATCCGCTCGCAGGGGATCGGCGACAGGCGACTGCCGCTGGATGTGCTGCGTGACGGCCGCACGGTGACCACCCGGCAGGTACCCGCCGGGAAGCCGCGCACTGTGAGCGTCTCCCTCAAGGCAGGTGCGCCGGGACGGTACCGGTACGAACTGCGGGTGCCGGCGGTCGAGGGCGAGATTACCGGAGCCAACAACAGCCGCGCAGCGCTGTTAAACGTGCTGCCCGACCGCACCCGTGTCCTTCTGATCGCGGGCGCGCCGAACCCCGAGTACGCGGCGATCAAACGGCTTCTCCTCGCCGACCGCAACCTGAACATCACCTGCCTGGTGCGCAAAACCGCCGCCGACTGGTGGCGCGATGATTCGACGCCTCGCAAGGCATCGCTCGCCTCGTCCTTGAGCCCGAGACCGGACGCGGTGATCCTCCAGGACGTGCCCGGCGCCGCGGTTGCATCCATCGCAGACAGGATCGCGCAGCTGGTTCGGGCGGGCGCGGGGGTCGCCGTCCTCGGAGGTCCGCAGATCTCCGCTTCGCCCATCTCGGGGCCACTGGGGACAGTGCTCCCGGCCCATCTTCAGGGCTCTTATCTGGATGAAGTCTTCGACGTGACTCCCGGCGCGGGCCTGGACGCGCTGGGTCTGGAGGCCGGAAGCCTGTCCGGTCTGCCCGCCCTGCGCGGACGCAATGCCCTGGGCTCCCCGCGCAGCGGTGCATCCGTGTCGCTATCCGCCGGCGGATCGCCGCTCCTGGTCACGGGCCCCGCCGGACAGGGCAGGGCCGCGGTTCTCGCGACCAATTCCACGCACCGCTGGGTTCTGTCCGCGGGGAGTTCCAACCCAGGCCAGAAGGCCTTCGCGCACCTGTGGGGAAGCCTTCTGGATTGGCTCACCGAAGTGCGCGACGACCGCCCGGTGGTTGCTGAGTTCGACCGCGACGCTTACCCCCTGGGGGAATCCGCGCGGCTGCTGGTGCAGGTGAGCGACTCCGCCGGGCTCCCGGTGGATGGCGCCGAAGTGACCGCGCGAACGGAATTGGCCGGCGAGAGAGGGCGCTTCACCTGCCCCGCCGACTCGCAGGTCCCGGGACGCTACCAGGCATTCATCCCCGGGCCCGTTCCCGGCGAGATGACCGCGTCCGTGACAGCCTCTCTTTCAGGGCGCGACCTGGGCATCGACAGCGCGCGCACCCGTTTCGTCCCCTCGGAGCGTGAGCTTGCGGTCTCTCAGCCCAACCGGGCCCTGCTGGAGGCTCTCGCGAAGCAGACCGGGGGCATCGTGGCCTCGCCGGGCCAGCAAGAGGCGCTCGTGAAGGCGCTCCGTTCGCCGGGGCAGGAGGTCTCGCGCGAGACGCGGCGCAATCCCCTGCGTGAGGCCTGGGCACTGTGGATCTTGGTCGGCCTGCTGGGCCTGGACTGGGCGCTCCGCAGGGCATGGGGAGTGTAATCAGCCTTCGCAAAGCATCGCGGGTGAAACCAATGCGGACAGTTCGGGGATTACTGCTGATCGCCACTCTGGGAGGGTCTGTCTTGGCTGCCAACGCCGCCGGTCGCACCGTCGTCCTGTCTTCCGTCTGCCTGCTGGAGGGCGAGGAGTTTCAGAACCCGGAGTATGTGCTGCAGATGGCCGAACGCGCCTGCGCAGTTCCGGGCAGCGATCTCGTGGTGCTGCCCTACACTCCGTTTCTCACCTTCCGCACGGGACATGAGGCAAATGATCTGGCCGCCTTCGCGTCACTCGCGGCGGACAACCACACCTATCTTGCCCTGGCGATGATCGAGTCTGACGGGGAGCGCGTCTACGCCACAACGGTGCTTCTCGACCGCGAGGGTCAGGTGGTGTTCAAGTCCCGCAAGACCCACGCCCTGCCTGACGACGACCTGTCCCTCGGCGATGAGCTTGAGGTTTTCACCACCGATTTCGGCACCATCGGCGCAACCATCAGCACCGACTTCTACTTCCCGGAGATCTACGAGGTCCTGCGCATGAAGGGCGCGGAGATCCTCCTGTGGCAGCATTTCCCCGAGCGCTTCCGCGACCACAGCACCTGGGAGCCGCTCCTCACCGCGCGCGCCTTCGACAGCCACGCGCATCTCATCGCCGCGCACTATTCGGACCCGCGCCCATACATCACCAATCGCTACAACTATGGCATGCAGGGCGCTGCGTGGGGACGGAGCATGATCGTGAACCGCGTTGGCGTGCCCATCGCGGACACCGGCTTCGAGGACGGCGTGGCCACCGCCACCGTGAACCTGGACAAGCGTAAGGTGGACCCGTACAAGGGCTGGGCGAAGGATGAGAATGTGTTCTACGTGAACGTCCTCGGCGACCGCAAGGCCTTCCACCCGGTTGCCGAGCCCTGGTCTCCGCCAGAGCTTCCCCGGTATAAGAAACGCACCGCGCGCCTGGCCGTGATCGCCATGAACTCCGAGAACATCTGGCGCGATGGCGAGCTTCCCCAGCGGCTGTTCGAACTCATCGACAAGGCCGCCGAACTTAAGCCCGACATCATTCTCGCATCGGAGCAGGCGGCGAAAGCGGAGGACCCGGTCACTCAGCAGGCCTTCGCGGTCATCGCCGAGAAGGCCCGCGAACACGACTGCTACATCCTCATCGGCGGCCTGGGCAACAAGGATTTCATGAGCATCGCGCGGCTGTGGGACCGCCAGGGGAACGAGGTGTTCGGGCAACCCATCTACTGGCCCAGCGGGTTCCCCGAGCTGACCTGGATCGACACGGACTTCGCCCGCATCAGCACCCACACCTGCGGCGACCTGTACGCGCCCTTCCTGGACCGGACGCTTGCGCTCAACGGGGTGGAACTGCTGCTGGACCCAAGCCAGATGTGGGGGCCCAATGGCCGTGTGAACGAGACGCTCCTGCGCGCACGGGCCGCGGACAACGCATTCTGGGTGGCCTGCTCACATTGGAACTCCTCGGACGCCAGCCTGCGCAGCGTGATTATCGACCCGTACGGGCACGTCATGGCGTCCTCGGGATTTCAGCAGGAGGGGGTCATCAGCTACGACATCGACTTCAGCGCGCGCCGGGTCTACTACGAGGGCCTGCGCGCGGACCAGCCAAAGCGCGGCGAGGTGGACATCCCGAGCTACTTCACCGAGGACATGCCGGAGCAGAAGCCGGGCTGGCGCGAGATGATCTTCTCCCGCCGCCGGCCGGAACTGTATGGGATTATCCCGACGACCAACGAGGTCATCATGAAGTACCGGCCGGAAAAGTGGCCGGAGTGAGGGACGACCGATCCAGGTCGGGAATCAGGGGCCCGGCGGGACAACCCGCCGGGCCCTCGTGCCATGCCCGATCGTCGTGGCAAGCTCCGATCAGAACTCATTCCTTACCTTCACCGGCTGGCCGCTTGCGATGGATTCGATGACCGCCCAGCAGGTGGCGATGGTCTTCGCGCCGTCAACGCCGTCGATCAACGGCGTCCTGTCATTGCGCACACAGTCCACGAAATGCCCGATCTCGTTGGCGATGGCCTTCGCCATGGTCTCCTTCGGGTAGGTCAACCACTTCTTATAGCCCGTGGTCCGCAGGGCCAGTTGCGCAACGTCCCGGGTGTTGTCTCCGCAGATGGTTCCCTCGGTTCCCCACACCTCGCACTCGATATTGTACGGCCGAGGGCAGCCCGAGGAGTTCATGATGCGGCCCACCACGCCGTTCTTGAACTTCACGTTTGCGATGATGTGGTCTTCCCACTTCTGCTGCGGGATGTTGAAATGGTTGCCGTAGGCATGGACTTCCTCCACGTCTCCGCCCAGCCAGCGGGCCAGGTCAACCGCGTGGCAGGCCCCGCCCACGAAGGGATGGCGCTTCTCCGGGTCCCAGCGCCAGTCGCCCACGCCGGGGATGTCCTCGTAGTTGTGGATGTAGCTGGTTTCCACGTAGTACGGTTTGCCCAGGGTCCCGTCCTCCGACCAGATTTTGACCTGCTCGAAGAAGCTGTAGAAGCGGCAGACATGGGCCACCATGAGCTTGAGATTGCGCTCGCGGGCGGCGTTGACCATGTCCTCGCACTCCTGCACGTTGAGGGCCATGGGTTTCTCCACCAACACGTGCTTGCCAGCTTCCAGGGCCGCGAGGGTCTGCGGGTGGTGCATGGGGTCCGGGGTGGTGATGGACACGATATGCACGTCGTCGCGCTCCAGCACCGCTTCGAACTCGGTGGTGGCGAAGGGGACGTCGAACTCGCGCTGAGTCTGGTCAAGCAGGTCCTGGTCCAGGTCGCAGACGGCGGCGAGTTTGCTGCCCGGCAACGTCTGGGCATTGCGGAAATGCCCGTAGCCCATGCGCAGGCCAATGATGGCGATACCCAGTTGCTCCATGGTTGCAGATTCCTTTCTCCGGGGACGGTATGTGGGCTCAACTTCCGCCGAGACGCGCCCATTTTGCCCCTGTGCGCGGCGTCAATTCGCCCCGATACGTCGTTCTTCCTTTGCCTTTCCACCGGTCCCGCAAGGAACATGGGAAGACACCGCGAATATGTGGTCATAGGCCGGCGGCAGGGGTTTGAGAGTGCCCTGGCGAGGGGTAACTTTGAGCAAAAGCACGGGAGTCACGCCATGGTTCAAATCAGGCCGTTTGACTGGCGCAGACATGGGCGGGCGGTGGTCGAGTTCCAGCGCGAAATCTACGAGACCAACTTCCCGGGCTTTGTTGCGGATGACCAGTTCCTGCGGGACTACGGCGAGCAACTGCGGCGCTCATACCGTAACGACGCAACGGAAGGTCTCTATGTCCTGGAAGACGGGCGGCGCACCCTCGGTTTCCTGTGGCTGTCGCTTATCGCCACCATGGTCGACCCGTGCATTGGGTACATCAAGAACATATACGTCGCGCCGGACATCCGTGGCCAGGGGTACGGCAAGATGCTCCTGGGGTTCGCCGAAACCTGGTGCCTGCAAAGAGGTGTGGGCCGCCTCAGTCTGGACGCCAGTTGCTGCAATGAGGCAGCAGTGGCGCTCTACAAGCACTGGGGCTACCACATCGCGAGGGTCCGGATGGAGAAGGAGATCCGGCCGAGGGTGGGCGACACCACGGGCGAATGGCCCGCGGAGCTGGAGCATTCGGGCTCTCTGGAAGACTGAAAGGCCCTTTCTGGCTCCGGCCCGCATGTCGGTTGTCCGGCTAACTGCGACGTAGCTGGCGGAGGTGTGGTACTTGCCTGAAGAGACCCGGTCGCATGCCACATTGGAGCAGGAGATCGGTCAAGCCCAGGCGTTCATACGCTCCAGTCAGTTCGAATCCGCGATTGGTCTGTCGGAGAGTCTCGTCGAGCGCTATCCGGAGAGCGGCGCCGCGTGGGCCACGCTCGGCGACGCGTACGCGGGAAGCGGCGATTGGCCGAAAGCGGTGGACTTCTACGAGCGCGCGCTGGACCTGAGCTTCGACCGCGCGGTTATGGAGCGTCTCGCCGCCGCCCGTCGCCACGCAATCCGGGGCGATGAAGCCGTACCCCCGGCACCCCCGATTGTGGCTCCGGCGGCCCCGCGTAAGGCGCGCACCCCACCATGGGCGATTGCCGCGGTGATTGTGGGCATCCTGCTGATCCCCCTTCTCGGTGTCCTTCTCGTCAGGGCCGCCAATGGCGGCGGCGCGCAAGAACCGGACTATGCGCCGACCGCCACGGATGCGGGAGTGGCCACGGATGTGGTGGATGTTTCCGCACCCGTCGCTCCCGGCCCCGTGACCCCATCTTCGGCAATAGCCCCCGCGCCCCAGGGCTCAGCCGCCATGCCCACCGCGAGCGCACCCCAGTATCGCAGCCCGGTGGGAGGGACTTCCGCAACCCCCCCGGTTCAGCGCCCCCAGGGACGGCGCACGGAGCGGGCGCCATCCGCCGTGGCAAGCGATGTGGACCAGCGAATCATGTCAACGCTGCACCTGGAACGTGCCGGGGCAGGCGGCCTGTCGGCAAAGGCGACAGCGATGGCATTCGACGAGTACGCGGGCCTGGGCATCCTCACCATCTCAATGCCGTCTACTTCGGATCTGGCTCGGCTCGAGAACGAGTTGCTCATCGCCGCCTTCTACGCGGGCGCCAACGCCATGCGCACGGAAAGGGGGCTGAATACCCTCATCGTCCGCGCCCTTGCCCGCGTTCCCGACGACAGCGGCCGAGAGCAGGATATCATGGTGTTCCGGGCTTCAGTCACGCGTCCGCGCATCGAGCGGTGGCTTTCCGCATCAATGTTGCCCAGTCCCCAGCAGATCCGCGGCGAGATACTCCAGGACATTTGGTGGGATCAGCAGTCCATCGCGCGCATGGTCCAGGCGCGGTCACGCCAGGAAGGGGAGTAGAAGGACTCTTCAGATGGCAGGCGCTGGCTGTCACAAATGGCTCAGATGTCAGCGTAGCCCTTTGGCGCGTAGGGCGCGCGATAGGGTGTCGAAGCTGAACTTGTTGGACAGATCAAGATTCGCGCGGCAGCGGTTCCACCGTTCTTCGCTCCCACGACCCAAGTGGTAGGATCGGCATCCGGCTCTGGTCACTCTGGATTCGGAACGCCCAACGGCTCGTGCGGCTAGATCGTGGCAGTGCCTGCGGGAATCAGGGCAGGCGCGGGTACTCGTCCTGAATGGCTCGGCGCAGGGAGTCCGGGCAGTCGGAGGGGACCCTCGTCCGGGCGATTTCTAGGAAGCGATCAACGGCGGGGTAGCAGTCACGAGCTTGGGGGAGCTTCGGGTAGCGCGCAGTCTCGCTGACCTGCTCCCCGCCCAGGTACTTGATCCATGTCTCGATGTTTCGCCTCGGTACGAAGACGGCGATCTTCTCGTCGCCACCACGCGGCGGGTCGAGTTGGCTGAGCAGTTCGTCATAGTGCTGCTGGACAGTGCCGGTGTCCGCATCTATGGCCGCGAGGAGACCGGAGGCTTGGCCCCTGACAATCCGCCTACGATGGGCCCTGGTGTAGGGGCCGAAATGGTCACGCACGTACTGCTCTGCCGACCCGCTGCTGGAATTCGGACGGCGAACCCGGATTTCCCTGTACTTCCTTCCTCTCGATCTGAGTAGCTTCAGGAAGAAGCACTCATGCTGGGAGTCCTCACAGAGCAGGGTCACTTCGGCTTTGCGCTTACTCATCTTCCCAGCCCCTGGCAACAATCTCAGAAGGCGGCAGTTCGTTTTCGAGCCCTGGACCGAATGGCTTTGTCTGCACCGGACCACCGTCGTCCCTGTAGAAGAGCGATGCGCTTGTGTGGGCGTAGTGATCGATCAACTCAGGGTGGTGAGATGCCATCAGCAGTTGCGCATGCTCCCCGTCGGCGCAGTCGCCGATCTCAAGTATCCAAGGCTGGATCTCGGACAGCGCGACATAGTTCTCCGGCTCGTCAAGGCAGAGCGTTATGGGCTTGTCTCGCGGCCCGGCGAACTCACTTGCGTAGGCGGAGAACGTGTAGAGCGCAACGAGAGCCCGTTGCCCGTCAGATAGCTGGCTCAGGTCGTAAGTGAACGGCTTGCCATCGGTCTCCAGGTCTGCGCACAGCCGTCTGCCCTCCTCTGTTACCCGCTTTAGAGAGAAGGTTGAGAACCCGTCAATTACTTCCCGGAGGGACTGGTGGAGCAACTCCCGGACCCTCGGTTCTTCTTGGTTGAGGTGCCTGTACCACGACGCGTAGTTGGATAGGTCACTATTCGGTGCGTCGTCCTCGCTGACGGTCCAGCCGGACATGAGGGCGGGAACGATCCGGATGCAGTGAGTTCTGCCGACACGTTCCTTGAACCATGTAAGCCGCGTGTTGTCGTGACGCGGCTGAATCGAGTACAGGCCTGACCGGTGCCAGTCCATCATCACGTTTGGGCCTTCGCTGCCGTCATCGCGAAAGAGCTGCCCCTCATCTCGACGACGGGTGAACAGCCTGCTCGGGTACTGGGCGGCATCATGAGGTGCGAAGTCGAGGGTCTCTTCGCCAATGCGGTAACGTGACGCATCCCTATCATACTCCAGGGTCAGGGAGTAGCGGTAGAGCACCTCTCGTCCGTCCACGTCCATCTCGAACCGCTGAACGTCGCGCGTGTCCCAACGAGTCAGTGTGTCCAGGCCCAGCAGATCGCAGTCCATCACGGACAGACCCTGGTGGATCAGGTTTTTGAGCATCCTCAGAACGTCAAACACGGATGACTTGCCGGCACCGTTTCTACCTAGCAACAGCTCATTCGCCGCCGGGCGGTACTCGAAATTGCTGAAGCACTTGTAGTTGTCGATGTAGATGCGGGTAATCATGCGCAGTCACCTCGCAGGTAACGGCGCGGCAGCCCTCTCCCCTACTCCTCCAGCCGCACGCGAACCGTCTCGCCATGCAACGGAAGACCCTCGGCTTCGGAGAGAACCAGAACGGCCTCGGACAGATGCTTCAGGCCGTCCTTGGACAGGAACTGCCACGTCGGCTTCTTGATGAAGTCATCGGTGGACAGGCCGCTGAACATCCGCGCGCACTGGCCGGTAGGCAGGACGTGGTTGGTGCCGGACGCGTAGTCGCCCACCGGAACCGGGGCGTATGGCCCCAGGAAGATGGAGCCAGCGTGCTTGATGCGCGGGAGCATGAGCATGGGGTCGCGGGTGACGACCTCGAGATGCTCGGTGGCGTACTCGTTGGTGAAAGCGATGGCGTCATCCATGGTGTCGGCCACGAGAATCGCCGAGTTGTGCTCCAGCGCCGGGGCAAGGATCTCGCGCCGGGCGATGGTCTTGAACTTGTCATTTATCGCGTCGGCAACGGCCTGCGCAAGACCCGCGTCCGGGGTGACGAGAACCGCGGCGGCGTCCTGGTCATGCTCGACCTGGGAGTAGAAGTCCATCGCCAGCCACTCGGGGTTGGCGGTGTCGTCCGCCAGGATCAGGATCTCGCTGGGGCCAGCGGGAGAGTCAATGGCGACAGAGCCGAATACCGCCATCTTGGCGGCGGTGACGTACTTGTTGCCCGGTCCCACGATCTTGTCCACTTTGGGCACCAACTCGGTGCCGTAAGCCATGCTCGCAACCGCCCAGGGGCCGCCAATCTTGAAGATATGCTCGCAACCGGCGATATCCGCGGCGACCAGCGACGCGTTGTTCGCGACCATGCCGGTGTCGGGCGGAGTGCAGGCCACGATCTGCTGCACCCCCGCAACCTTTGCCGGGATGATGGTCATGAGAACGCTGGAGGGGTAGTTCGCCTGGCGCCCGGGAATATAGCAGCCCGCGCTGTCCATGGGCCGGGTAATCCGCCCGGCCAGAATGCCGGGAGCGATTTCCACGGACCACATGTCGCGCTCGAACTGGGCGCGGTGGAACTTCTCGATGTTCGCGGCCACGAACCTGAGCTGATCTACGACCGCGTCCCCCACCTGCTCGTAGGCGGCGTCGATCTCGGCGCGGGTCACCTTGAGGTCGCCCGGAGCGATATCGTCCTTGAGCTTCTTGTAGTGCTCCAGGGAGACCTGGTCGCCGCGCTTGCGGATGTCCTCGCAGATCTGGCGCACGTTGTCGAAGACGTCCCCGATCTCCTCCATTGAGCGGCTGAGGATTGCCTGCCGGCGTTCGGGCGTGAGGTCGGACAGCCGCTCGACACTGACAATGGTCATTCGTTGGTCCTCCATCAGATGGCTCTGGCCAATAGGGATTCTCGCGACAAGCCGCCGAAACCGAGAGAACTCGATCAGAACTCGGTCGCAAGCGCAATGGCTTCGGTCAGGTCAATGGTGCCGCTGTACAGGGCACGGCCCACGATGCAGCCCACAACGCCGGAGGGTTCGAGCATGCGGACCGCGCGGATGTCATCAAGGGTGGTGACGCCGCCGGAGGCGATAACCTCGAGCGAGGCGGCCTCGGCGATGGCCCGGGTACTGGCCAGGTTCGGGCCGGCCAGCATGCCGTCGGTCGCGATGTCGGTGAATATGACACGCTTCACGCCCATATTCGCCACATCCCGGGCAAGATCGATGGCGCTGACGCCACTGGTCTCCACCCACCCCCTCACAGCCACCTTTCCGTCCCTAGCATCGATGCCGACGATGATCCGGCCCGGCGACTGCTCGAGACACGCCGCCAGTTCATCGCGGTTCTCCAGCGCCGCCGTGCCCATGATCGCCCACTGGACGCCCATCTCCAGGACGCGGGCGACATCCTCGCGCGTCCGTAATCCTCCGCCGAGTTCCACGGGTACCCCGGCGCGCTCGACAATGGCCTTCACGGCCTCGAGATTGGCGGAACTGCCACCCACCGCGCCGTCGAGATCAACCACGTGGATGACTTCGGCTCCGCAATCCGCCCATCTCTTGGCCACTTCAGCCGGATCGTTGCCGAAAACGGTCTTGCGGTTCATGTCGCCCTGCTGCAGGCGGACACACTGGCCCTGCGAGATGTCGATTGCAGGAATGACAAGCATGGTGATACCCCCGTGCCGGGTCTGATTGTTCAGGCAGGCGCTCCCCTGTCGGGAAGGCCCCGTGGCCCGGCTAACCGTTGACCAGCTTCCCGAAGTTCTCCAAGATCTTGAGCCCCACGGCCTGGCTCTTCTCGGGATGGAACTGAGTCGCGAAGACGTTATCGCGCCAGATGGCGCTGACGAAGTCGTAACCGTAATTGGTGACCGTCGCCACCACGGAGTCGTCCTCGGGAACCACGTAGTAGGAGTGTACGAAGTAGACCCACGAACCGTCGGCCACGCCGGCGAAATGGGGCGCCGGTTTGCGGATGGAGATCTGGTTCCAGCCGATCTGCGGAATCTTCAAGTCGTGGGTGAACCGAACGACCTTGCCCGGCACGATGCCCAGGCCCGGGTACTTCCCGCCCTCCTCGCTGCTGTCGAAGAGCATCTGCAGACCCAGACAGATTCCGAGGAAGGGCTTGCCATCGTTGACGGAGTCCTTCACCGCCACATCAAGCCCGCGATCCACAAGGTTCTTCACACAGTCGTCGAAGGCGCCGACACCAGGGAGAACCACGGCTTCCGCGCGGGAGATCTGGTCGGGGTCGTCGGTGATCTCGGCCCGGCAGCCCACCCGCAGCAACG
>JAGPGE010000659.1 GCA_018056145.1 Armatimonadota bacterium | reverse complement strand
CGCCTGCAGAGAGCGGGTCTCGACCGCTGGTACCTGCCTTCGGCGCAGATACTTCACCACCACGGCCTGTCCTGGGGCGGGGATGAAGGGGACGAGATCGTGCCCCTGCATATGGCGGCGTTCCGGTATTTCGCGAAGCATCACGGAACGCTGAGCGCCCTGGCATTGCGGGCGCTGACGATCTTGACCTTCGGCCCGAAGACGCTGTGGGCAGCACTACGCGCGCTGGTGCGGCCGTCTGATGATGCCCGGCGCAACGTGCGCACGGCGTCGGCTGTGTTGCGGACGGCCCTGGGCTTTCCGCCGCGTTCGTCTCTGGACGGGCGGGATTTCGCGCCACGTGCTGACCGGGCGCGGGGAGATGCATCGTCCGAGCCGCCGACCCAGGCGACGGATAGCGCATCAGAGTAGAGCCACCGACCACCACGCTGCGCAATGAAGAAGACTCGCGGCGCTCCGCCGGGCCGGGGAACCATGGATCTGTCGATCTGCATCGTCAACTGGAACACCCGAGACCTGCTGCGGGCGTGCCTGGAGAGTATAGACCGGGCCCGTGATGGGCTGGATGTGCAGATCGTGGTGGTCGACAATGCTTCCGCCGACGGCAGCGCGGACATGGTCGCCGAAGAGTTCCCGCACGTCGACCTGGTGCGCAACACGGAGAACCGCTACTACGCCGCGGCCAATAATCAGGCGCTCACAATTGCCCGCGCGCCGCTGAAACTTCTGCTCAACTCGGACATAGAGGTTCCCCCGGGTGGCCTGCGTGGGCTTGTGAGTTGGATGGAAAAACGCCCCAAAGCTGGGGCGGTGGCGCCCCGGCTGGTGTACCCGGACGGAAGGCCGCAGAAATCGTGCAGGTCTTTCCCCGACCCGGATACGGTGCTGTGGGAAGTCACGGGCCTGAGCCGGCTGTTCCCGCGGAGCAAGGTCTTCGGCAAGTGGCGAATGACCTGGTGGGGTTACGACGAAGACCGGCCGGTGCCGCAGCCGATGGCGTCCGCGTTGCTTGTCCGTGATGTGGCGCTGGCCCAGGTAGGCCTGTTCGACGAGCAGTTCCCCATGTTCTTCAATGACGTGGACCTGTGCCGGCGGCTGTGGAATGCGGGCTGGGAGGTCTGGTTCACGCCGTCAGTGAGCATGGTCCACCACCACGGAGGCTCGACGCGGCTGGTGCGCCGGGCGATGCTGGTTGAGTCCGGGCGCAGTTTCGTGGACTACTACCGCAAGCACTACCGCGGCAGGATTCCGTGGCTTGTGTACGCGGTCACCGTGGCCCTGATCCGGGCCGCGTATGCTGTGAGATTGCTGGGCGCGCGCTGAAGACGGCGCGCACCGCGGAGGGATGCCGGGATGCTGGACGAGAAGCTGCTTGAGATCATCGCGTGCCCCAAATGCAAGGGCGAACTGGAGTACACCGGCGAGGAGCTTATCTGCCACTCCTGCAGCCTGGCGTACCCGATTCGCAACGATATCCCGATCATGCTGATCGACGAGGCGCGCAACACGAAAGAGGAAGGCGCGGCCAAGGAAGCCGGGCAGTAGCCAGCCCGGGCCCGTAAGTGATCCCCTGTCCGCCTTTACAGCAGGCGAATGGACCTGTCGGTGTGTGTAGTCAACTGGAACGTGTGCGATGATCTCGCCAACTGCCTCGACTCCCTGCGTGATGGGATGCGGGGTGTAGATGGCGAGATCATCGTGGTTGACAACGCCTCCGCGGACGGCAGCTTGGAGATGGTGCGACGGCGGTTCCCCCACGTACGGCTCATTGCCAATGACGCCAACGTGGGCTTTGCCGCCGCGAATGTCCAGGCGATGCATGAGTCCTCGGGCAGACACATCCTCCTGCTGAACCCCGACACCCTTGTGCCCCCTGGCGCGATGCGTGAACTAGTGGACTTCGCCGATGCCCACCCGGAGGCCGGGATTGTGGGCCCGAAACTGGTCTACGGTGACGGCAGCCTCCAGGCCTCGTGCCGGTGCTTCCCCACGATCCAGGCCGCACTGTTCCGCAATACCGTGCTGGGCGGGTTGTTCCCCAACGCCCGGGCCAGTTCGTGCTATCTCATGGAAGACTGGGATCATTCCAGCGTGCGTGAGGTGGACTGGGTCTCGGGCGCATGCCTGATGGTGCGGCGCGAGACCTACGAACAGGTGGGGGACCTGGACACCGGTTTCTACTGGGGATCGGAAGACGTGGACTTCTGCTGGCGGGTGCACAAGGCGGGCTGGCGCGTGCTCTATACGCCGTCCCCGGTGATCACCCACCTCGTTGGGCGCAGCACGAACCAGGCGGTGTTCCGAACCATCGTGCGGCATCACCGGAGCATGTACCGCCTGTACAGCAAGCATATCGCCACCAACCCGGTCTCGCGGGCCCTGGTGTGGCTGGGGGTCTGGACTCGCGCGGGCCTGGTGATCCTTCAGAATCTTGCCCGGCACGTGTGGGGGAGGCTTCTGCAGGTCGTGCGACGGGCAGGCCGACAGGAGGCGCGAGCCCAGGGATGAGCCGACGCAGCGTGTTCCGCGGAGCCTGTCGGGTGGTCCTGGTGGCTCTGGCAGGCCTGGCGCCCATCGTGTTCGGGCGGCTGCAGGACTGGGAGATGTGCGCGTACGTCCTGGTGGTTGGTCTTGCGCTGGCTCTGTGGGCATTGGGCTGCCGAAGCGCTCTGCCGACGCCCTGGACGCGGGTGGACAGCCTGCTCATGGCGGCCCTCGCGGGAACTGCGCTCGCCTGTTTCACCTCTGTGTCCCTGTACGACAGCCTCCTGCGCACCGCCCTCCTTGCCGCGGGAATCGCGACGCTCTGGCTTGCACGCGCCAGCCTCAGCCGGCCGGACTGGCGGATGGCAGCGTGGTGGTCGCTGGTAGCGGGGGCATCCGTGGCGGGGATCTGGGGTCTGCGCGAGTACTCCCACAGCGCCATCGCCGCTGGCAATACAAGCTGGCGGGCGTTTGGCCCTTTCTACAATCCCAACTGTCTCGGCGGATATCTCGCTCTTTGCCTGCTGGCGCCGGTGGCGCTGGTGCTTGTGGCCCGGATGCGCCCGGATGTGCCGGCTGAGACACCGAGTCGCGGGAAGAAGCGCAAGCCTGCGACGCCCGACGACTACCCGCCGCGGTACGCGGAAATCGCCGGGTTCTTCGCCGCGCTGGTCTGCGGCGTTGGGCTCTTGGTGACCGGCTCGAAAGGCGCCCTGCTAGCGGTGATGGCGGCAGCCGTGGTTTTTGGGCTGCTCGCGGGGCAGAGGGGCACCGGGCTGGCCCGAGTGCTGAGGCTGGGCGCTGTCGGGCTCGCGCTGGTCGCGGTGCTGGGTGCACTGGTTGTGCCCTCGGTGAGAAACCGCATCTTCTCAGCTTTCGGGAGCCAGCAGAACTCGGGGAACTTCCGGATCTGCACCTGGCAGGGGACCGCGGAGATGATCGCCGCGCGGCCGGTGCTCGGGTATGGTCCGGGCGCCTTCGAACATTCCTACCCGCGCCATGCCCGGGCGGGTTTCACCCGGCAGGCCCACCAGACTCCGCTGCAGATTCTGGCCGAACAGGGGGTATTGGGCGGGTTGCCGATGCTGGTGGCGCTGGG
>JAGPGE010000658.1 GCA_018056145.1 Armatimonadota bacterium | reverse complement strand
GGCTGGAGTTTCGCCCAGACTGCAGGCACGACTACCTGTTCACCACCACCCAGAGCAATCGCATCCATGCCTCGCGGATGCAGATCATCTGGAAGCGGGTCCTGCAGGACAGCGGCATCACGCGGCCTGGCGTCTCGCTGCACACATTGCGGCACTCGGCGGCGACGCTGCTGCTGCAGAACGGCGTGGATCTGGTTAGCATCCAGCAGATCCTCGGACATACGCGGCTGGACACGACGGCGGTCTACCTGCACGTGGGCGGTGCGGAACTGCGCAAGGCGGTCTCCGCGCATCCGTTGTGTGCGGATACGGGGAGCGGGGAGGATGTGGATGGATGAATCGGGATAGGCAGTTCATCGGTTGCCACTGAAGGATCGCGCCTTCTGCCGGGGAATGACCTGAAGACTGTTCCGCCCGCTCGTGCGTCATAGAGGAGCCGGGAGATGAGCTACCAACGGGGTGCTTCCACGTACCGCGTCGCAAGTCTCGGCCTGCTGCTGTGGTCATGCAGTCTGCCTGTCGCCCTCTCGGACCAGCCGCGGCTTCAGGTGACGAACGGTGGGTTCGAGGACACCGCCGGGAGCGCCGAGAACCTGCAGCCGGTGGGGTGGCTGACGAGAATCTATGCGGGTACGGTTCGCAGCGGCTTGGATTCGCAAGCTCCGCGCACCGCCAGGTATGCCGCCAGCATGGAGTCGCTGTCTGTCGGCGAATCGGCCTCCGCTGCCATGTACCAGGAGATCGGGTGCGGGCTTGAGGAGGGGCAAGATTACACCGTCACCTTCCAGCTGAAGAAGACCCCGCTGGCGAGAGCCGGCGTCAGCGTGTGGACCGACGGAGGTGCGCATTTCGAGACGCAGGCCCACTGGGACTTCCAGGCGGATTTCACACAGTGGAGGGAAGTCCAGGTCTGCTTCCAGGCACGGCGCGATTCACGCAGTGTCGGCGTCTATCTGTCGCTGGTGGGAGTGACGGGGGACAAGGCGTGGTTCGACGATGTGTCCCTGCATGCCGGGCGGCCTGACCCGCCCGATGTTCACTCAACTCGACCTGCTTCCCAGGCATCGCGCGCGGAGCGGGCCCGGGGCTATGCGCTTTTCGATGTGCCCCTGTTCGAGGAGGTCCCCCCGTGGCACAGGCCGCAGGAAACGGTCGCGGCACAGGTGATCACGATCGCCGTCAGCCCCGGCGAGTTCGCTGCCGGATCGGTGGGCGTGTACGCTCTCCGGGAGCTCAGGAATTTCAGCGTGTCTTGTGGGGATCTCAAAGGCACCCGGGCGATCATCCCGGCGGAGGACGTGGATCTGCGGCTGGTGAAGTGGTGGCGACAGAGACGGGGACTGTGGTCCTCGCAGCCGCCTCCCGCCGTGGTGATGCCCGACTACCTGACTCCCGAACTGCTTCTGAAGGATGACCGCTGGGACGACGAGAGCCGCCCACGGGGCTTCGACGCTGACATCAGGCTGACGGGGCCCTGCATAACCGATGTGCCGGAGGGAAGCTGTAGGCAAGTCTGGATTGTTGTGCGGGTCCCGGAAGACGCCCGTCCGGGGCGGTACTCGGGGAGGCTGACCTTCAAGGAGGAAGGGCGTACGGCCTCCACGGTTGGCCTGAACCTGGACGTCCTGCCTTTCAAGCTCGCCGAGACTGACAAAGTCCTGGGCGCTTACGTCAACACCGGCTACGGGTTTGGGAGAGACCTGGCGACGTACCCGGCATCACGTTACGCGGCGAAGCTACGGGACATCCGTGACCACGGACTCAACTCCCTGGCCATCCTCGACGGTGTGAGCCGCACGGAGGTCGATGGGGAATGGGACCTGCATTGGGACGATCTGCGCGCGGCCCTCGAAAACCATCAGCAGTACGGACTGGATCGTTTCAGCATGTTCGAGGGGTTCATCTGGGCCACGCAGGAAACCCTCCCGCTTTACCGGGGGCGTGGCGATGCGCAGGCCGAGGCCACGCTCCAGTGGTATGTGCGGGCGATCAACGAGGCAGTGCTAGAAGCGGGCCTGAAACCGCTCACTTACTACTTGATTGACGAGCCGCATGTACGCCCCGACGGAATTGCCGAGACCAGAAGGCTTGGGCGTCTGATCCAGGAAGCTGGCGGGCGGACCTGCACGGCAGTCACGCTACACGACGCGAAGGCCATCGGGGAAGCGCTCGACACACCCATCGTGGGGCTCGGGCTGGACACGCGCAGGTACCTGCAGGCGGTCACGGATGGTGTGACACTTGCTCCGGAACAGCCGGTCCTGTGCTACTGGCAGTTCTGGGAGGAGTACCCACTCCTGAACCGCTACCTGTTCGGCTACCTGCTCTGGGCCTCCGGCCTGGACGGCGCCATCCCGTACGGCTACCAGCATTTCGGCGGGTCGGGCGACCCCTATGACGACTTCGATGGGCAGGAGAAGGACATGTTCGTGGCATACCCCGGCCGCAACGGCCCTGTGGCGACGGTGCAGTGGGAGGCGTGCCGGGAGGGGATCGGTGACCTGCGCTACCTCCGCACCCTCGAAGCAGCTCTCGAACACGCCCGGGGGAGGGCGGCCGCCGGGAAAGGCAGTGCCGATGGCCGGAAGCTGCGAGCGGACATCCGGCGGGCTGAGCGCTTTCTGCTGGGCTTGCGACAACGGATCCAGCTGGTTCCCTCCGAGCCTGTCATGGCGCCACCGGATGCCCGCGAGTACGCGGTTCTACGCGCGACGATCATCGACCACATCCTCGCGCTTCTCGAATGACCCGGCGGTCCCGTTTCGAAGCAGTGCCAATCCTCGAATGCACTCTCGCCGGAGGAGTCGATGATGCGCCAACCGTTCGTGTGCGCCGCAGTGGTCTGCATTGGGGCGATGGCGACTGCCCAGTCGCTGCCGTGGCCCTTCGACATGGCGGTCCAGCGGGTCACTGACACCGGGCACGGCATGGTGGTTACGACGACCGGCGGGGTCTTTGACTTCCGGCCCGCTACCGGCGAAGTGCTCTTGCGCCAACGCATCGGAACGCGGCGAGTCGTGGGGGCTGTGCGACTGGCCCCGGCACTGCTCAGCGGCCTGAAGGTGATCGCGAACGATGCCGAGGCAATCCGGCTGCGCGGTCGGAAGGGCCTGACGGTGACGGTCACCTGTGACTCAGTGCTGCGCATCGACAGCCGGCGCGCGCCGCTGGAGTTCACCGTTCAGGGGAGCTTCGCGCCCCAGTTCCTGCGGGTGGAGCGGCCCGGCTTGCTGGCACTCGACGATGTCGGCGGCTTCGGCATCTACGCGCTGCCCGAGTTGCCGCGCCGCATGGAGGTTGAGCAGTCGGGCAAGGGCTTCAGTGTCCAGGATGAGCTCCCGGCCGGCAGCACGCTGCTGGTCGGGGTCTGCCCTCCGCGGGAGTACAACTGGAAGCAGCACCACGAGGAGCGGATCGTGCACCAGTTCCCGCAACTCGAGCCGGGGCAGTGGGTCACCGACGGCAACTCGCCGCGGGGGCTGCCCACCGATGAGGAACTGGTGGCGTGGAGGCAGTTCGCGAAGGTCCTCGTGCTGCATCTGGAGTTCTGGGACGGCTTCGGCGTGCGGCACATCAAGCCCAAGGA
>JAGPGE010000657.1 GCA_018056145.1 Armatimonadota bacterium | reverse complement strand
CGAAGAAGCTGATGCGGTCGCCGTACAGGGGCTTGAGTTCCCGCACATCATTCCCCTGCCGGGCTTCGAGAGGCTCGATGCAGTCGAAACCGGCCTCGATCAGCAATGGGATGAACTGGCGGACATCACCGTCGCAGTGGAGGATTAGGAACATGTCGTTCTCGTGGCACAGGCGGGCGTACTCCCGGTGGTAGTCCATCATCAGCGAACGGTAGCTCGCCGGGGAGAAGAGCATGCCGCCGCGGTAGCACAGGTCTGAGGAGAACAGGATCCCGTCGGGCCGGTAGCCTTCGGACAGCAACTGCCGGGTCATCTCCAGCGCCAGGTTCGCCTGGGCTTCGAGCATCTCCGCGAACAGGTCGGGGTTCATGCCCAGCGTGAGCAGCGCGTTCTCCATGCCGAGAGTGCTGATTGTCCACCAGACCGGCTCGCCGGGGCTGATGGTGCAGAACGTCCCGGCGTCCGCGTAGGCCCGGATCGCCTGCCGCACGCCGTCGCTGATGCGCGCCGGGTCGGGGGCCAGGCGTTCGCGGTAACGCTCCCAGTCGGCGCGCGTCTTGATGAGGAAGTCCACCTCGCAGGGCGTCCCATAGCGGGTCTTCCAACTCTTGTGTGCAACCCCGTCGGAGTCGCGCTCGATGATCCAGTCTTCGCTCTCCTCGACGGTTTCCTTTGGCAGGCGCAGGCTGTTGTCCAGGCCTATGTTGGCGAATCCGTCGAGGTTGAACAGTTCGTGGGGCGACTTGTCCGCGGGCATTCCCTCCTGCCGCCAGCGCGCGAGGGTGTCGGGCCAGTAGGACTGCTCGCAGCGCGGCACACGGTCGGGCTGTTGGCGGCGGAGAGTGGTTCGGATGCGTTCTCGTGAGGTCATTAGGTTCTCCAGGGAGGTGATGTTGGCGATGCGGCGCAGGCAACGCGGGCCGAGACAACCGCGCCACGCGAAGAGCGTTCAGCGGGATACCCGACCCATGCGTCCGTCAGGACGCTCGGACCGAAGGCCCTCAAACCCGGGCCCAACCCGGGGCACGGACGCGCCAAAGCCCGCCTACTCTCGGGGTCGCAGTCACCTTGCGCAGACTTGTAGGAGCGGGCTTGCCCGCGAATGTCGTTCTGTTCGTCAGAGACGCAAAGGCCACCCGGGCGAGACGCCCGCGCGACACGAAGGACGTTGAGCGGGATACCCGACCCATGCGTCCGTCAGGACGCTCGGACCGAAAGCCCTCAAACCCGGACCCAACCCGGGGCACGGACGCTTTGCGCGGCGGAGACGGGTGATCTCGCGTAGGCCGACCGTCCCGGTCGCCACGGAGATCTACCCCTTCGGCTCCAGGCCCCATTTTTCGGTCAGGTAGTCAAGCACTGCTTCAGTCTCATCGAACCGCAGGGGGCGGTTGAAGATCAGCACCTCGGCCACATCCCCTCCGAGAGCCTGCCCGTTTACCGCCGACGCCCCCAGCACCGTGACATTGCTCAGGCTCGCGCCGCCGCGCTGCTGGTAGATGAACACCTGCGCGGGCCAGGTTGCCGGCTTGTCTCTGCCCGGAGCGCCGATCATCCAGTTGGGCAGCACCCACTCCTGCCCTTCGCCGTTGAAGCTGGCGATGATGCGCTGCCAGGACGGTCCGGCCTCCTCCAGTGCCTGGGACACCACGAACACGACCAGCGCCCCCGGTTCGCCGCCCATGTCCGCCACCCGCAGGCTTCCCGTACCGTTCCCGCGCACCACCGGCAGGCCGTTGAGCCCATCCGGGACGAGCTTCACGCTCCCGCTCGGCAGCGCCGGGAGAGCCACCCGGCCTTCGGGCGACTTGTCGTGCCACGCAGTGACCACGTTACCGGCCCCCAGTTCAAGCGTCTCCCTGTCCGCCGCGTCAAGCCACAATGCCAGTCCTTGGGTGATCATGTTCTCGCTGGTGATGGGCGGGTGCGGGGTGTAGGACAGGTCGCGCGCAGGCGGCGTGGGTGCGTCGGGGTCGATCCAATCGGCTCCGGCGGTCCATTTCGGGCCGCCGAACTCATACGCACCCAGGTCCGGCGCGGCTCCCATGAACCCATCGGTGATGCCCTCGATCACGATGCCCGCATCGATCGCGGCCGACCCGGCGACCGGGTAGCCGTCGCGATCCACCGCTCCCGCCGAGTTGTGGTGCAGCTCGGGCCCAAGTTCACCCTGCACGAACTGCGACGCGCTCTTCGGGTCCATCGCCTCGTTCACCAGGTTGTTGATGATCCGCGTGCCCTGCATGGTGGGGGTGTATGCAGAGTAGCAGAATGTGCCGAATGGCTCCCGGACCTGCTGGATCGTGTTGTTACAGACCAGGTGGTTGATGGCGTCGCTGTTCATGCGGATGCCGCTGCCAGTGCAGTTCCAGACCACGTTGTGGTGTACGATGAAGTCCTTGTCGAAGTTGTCCAGGTAGATGCCCGCGGTGCTGTGGCCCAGGTTGTCATGCACCCAGTTATGGGCGATGACGCCGCCTTCGCCGTCGGTGCCCCAGGCGTAGATGGCGCCGGAATCATTGTTCAGCATGTTCGTGTGGAAGATATCGCAGTACTCGATCCGGATTCGCTTGCTTCCGTGGTGCTGGATATTGTCGCGTCCGGTGCGGGAGATGGTGCAGTGCGAGACCACTGCGCCCACGGAACGGGTGAGATCCAGGCCGCCGCGACCGGAACCCACGTAGTTGACATCCCGGATGATGCAGTTGATGAGCCGGTTGTCCTCGCCCGCCATCTGAAGGCCGGTGGTGGCCGCGCCGTAGATCAGGCAGCGCCGCCATTCATTGCCCTTGCCGGTGATTACGTTGCGCACCGGCGGCAGCTTGCCCGACTCCCACGCCCGGACGTGCTCCGAGTACCGCAGGCGGCAGTTGTCCAGCAGGCAGCCCTGGGCGTCGGCCATGTTCACCCCGGCGCCGATGATCTCCAGGCCGCTGATCTCGATGTTCGCCAGCTTGCTCAGATCCGCGGCGTAATCCCGCTGCTTCACTTCGATGACGTGACCGTCCGGGGCAGAACCATCCGGCAGCCACAGGTAGACCGTGCCGCTGGCCTCATCCAGGAACCACTCGCCCGGGCTGTCCAGGCCCGCGAGCGCCCCGAAAAGCAGGTATGGATTGCCCTCCTGGGGCTCGTACGGGTCGGAAGTGTGGTACTTATCTTTCACCTTCTGCTCCGTGGTTACGTCAAACCGCAGAGACTTGCCGGGCTGGTACTCAGTGACCCGGCGAGTCATGCTCACCCAGCGCGATCCCGGCCAGAAGAGGACCACCGCGCCGTTCCAGTCGCCACCGGGCAGATTGGCGTCGGCCAGCACCTCGTATCCGGTGCCATCACCCATGGTGGCGCGGTTGTACTCCATGAGATGCCCCGGCGGCGTGTTGGGCCAGCGGGCTTCGGGCATCATCGTGCCATCCACGAACAGCTGCGTGAACTTCTTGCCAGTGGAGAGCCTGTAGATGCTGCCCGCATGCTGCTCCCAGTTACCCTCCAGCGGATCAGCGCCGGACAGCGTGACCGTCCGGCCATCCTGGGCCCGAAAACGAATGGGGCTGTCCGGTTCGCCCGAGCGCGCGGGCTTGAATATCT
>JAGPGE010000656.1 GCA_018056145.1 Armatimonadota bacterium | reverse complement strand
AGCCGCGCTTTGACTTCTTCGCAATGGCCGACAATGCCATTGATCACGCTCGCGGAGACGCTTGAGAGCACCAACCGACCGCCATCGATCCCGATCACACCTGAGCAGGAGGTCAACCATGCGCCGTTTCCATCACATCGGCCTACCCACTACCGAAGTCCAGCCCAACGAGATCTACGTTCCAGACACGAAGGTCTACGTGACTGACGTGGATGCTCACCCGTTCAAGGTGGAGTTCCTGCGCTATGAGGACGACTCGCCAACCACAGGCCCGCTGCGCGAGCTGCCGCACATCGCCTTCGAGACGGATTCCATCGCCCGCGAGCTTGAGGGCCAGGAAGTCCTGCTGGAGCCCTTCACCCCCATGCCTGGCATGACCGTCGCCTTCATCCTCAAGGACGGCGCGGTGTTCGAGTTCATGGAGATCGAGGGCAGCGATCTGAAGTCCGGTTGCTGCTGCTGCGGACAGTAGCGCAACCGACAAGAGCGAACTGCGGGCACAGAGATTGAGACCGCCCCGGCACGGTCGAGGGGCGGTCCTTTGCTGCTTTCCGCAATCAGGGAGCCCCCCAATGGACTTCGCGCAACTCCTTCGCCCCGTGCCGCGCCGCAGCGTCTTCGAGATGGACGGCTGGTTCGTCTGGTGCGGCACGATGGTGCGCACGCCGGACGGCGTCTGCCACCTGCTCTTCGCGCGCTGGCCCCGGGAGCTCGGGCACTCCGCGTGGGTGACCCATTCCGAAATCGCCCACGCGACGTCGGACGACCCGCTAGGGCCATACACATTCCAGAGCGTCATCCTTCCGGGCGCCGGAGGAGATGCGTGGGACCGAGATGTCACTCACAACCCCGCGGTGCTCGAGGCGGATGGCCGCTACTACCTGTACTACATGGGCAATCGCGGCAACGGCGAGTACTGGAACCACCGCAACAACCAGCGCATCGGCGTGGCCGTCTCCGATCATCCCGCCGGTCCCTGGGAGCGTTTCGACAGGCCGGTGCTGGACGTGACCCCGGGCTCGTGGGACTGCCTGATGACCAGCAATCCCTCGGTCTGCCGCGGGCCGGACGGCCGGTTCCTCATGCTGCACAAGGGCGTGGGCGCCGGGCCTCCCCCTAAAGGCGGCGCGGTGTTGTGTGGCGCTGCTTTCGCCGATCACCCACTGGGGCCATTCGTCAAGCACCCCGAGCCAATCATCAGCAATCCGGAGAACGACTGGGCAGTTGAAGACCCTTATGTCTGGTGGCAGGACGGTCTCTACCGCTGCCTGATCAAGGACTTCCAGGGGTATTTCACCGGGGGGTACAAGAACGCGCTGGCCCTGTTCGAGTCGGAGAACGGCATCCACTGGGCGCCCGCGGAACAACCGATCGCCATGCGCCTGGAACTGGAGTGGGAGGACGGCGAAGTGCGGCGCGTGCACAGGCTGGAGCGCCCCCAACTGCATCTCGAAGGCGGACGCCCGCGAGTGCTCTTCTGCGCCTGTGACGCCGACCTGTCCGGCAAGGCGCTGACGTCCTTCAACGTCCACATCCCGCTGGGAGACGGGTGACCATGACCCACCGCGAGCGGGTTCTCGCCGCGATCGAGCGCAGTGAGCCGGACCGGACGCCACGGGACTTCTGGGCCGAGCCGCCCACGATGAACCGGCTGTTCGCCCACCTTGGGCACCGCGACGAGGAGCGCCTCCTGCGCGGTCTGGGCGTCGATCTGCGGCATCTCAGCGTGGAGCCCCCGCCGCGGGAGATCGGCGGCGGCATCTGGCAGACCATCGGCGGCGAACGCTTCATCTATCGTCAGACGGCCTGGGGACCGATGCGCGAGGACGTCAAAGGCGCGCTGGCCGGGGCCAACTCACTGGCCGAAATCGAGGCTTACGACTGGCCCGGCGTGGATGCCCTGGATCACGATGCCCTGCCGGCTCTTTGTGAGGCGCATCCGGAGCACGCGCTCATCTATGGGTTCGCGGATGTCTGGCAGCGTCCGGCCCTCGTCCGAGGGTGGGAGGAGTTCTTCGTCGATATGGCGGCGCGCCCCGACTGGGCGCATTACGTCTGTCGCAAGTTCACCGACTTCTACCTTGAGGACTACTCCCGGGCCGCGAGGATCAGCAGGGGCCGCATTGACCTGTACCTGGTCATCAGTGATCTCGGCAGCCAGGCCGGGCCGCTCATCTCCCCTGCGATGTTCCGGGAGTTCGTGGCCCCGTATCTGAGAATGATGTTCGACCGCATCCACGACCTTGGCGCGAGGGTGATGTTCCACAGTTGCGGCGCCGTCGACCCACTGCTCGAAGATATTCTCGCCCTCGGGCCGGATGTGATCGACCCGATCCAGCCCACGGGAGAGAGCATGACCCCGGAGGCCCTCAAGTCGCGCTACGGATCGCGTGTCTGCTTCCATGGTGGCATCGACATGCAGCGGCTACTGCCGCAAGGGACGCCGGATGAGGTGCGCGCGCAGGCGCGTCATTACTGCGAGGTGTTGGGGGCAGGCGGCGGGTATATCCTGTCCCCCGCTCACCTGTTCCAGCCAGACGTGCCACCTGAAAACGTGCTGGCGATGTATGACCTCTGACGAGCCGCACAGACGAGACCGGCCCTCCGCGCGGATGGCCGGTCTCGTGGCAGCATACCGACGCGGTCGACTTACTCCTCGTACGGCGAGAAGTCATCCTTGCTCACGAAACACTCCGGGCATACCCAGTCTTCCGGAACGTCTTCCCACCCAGTGCCGGGCTCAACACCGTTGTCCGGATCGCCTTCGGCCGGGTCGTAGATGTACCCGCACACGTCGCAGACCCACTTCTGCATCTGTCGTTCCCTCACTTTGCGCCTCGCGGCAATGGTGTTCCCAGTTCGGCCCGACCTATACGGCGCACGCGGACTCGAGGGCCTTTTCCGCCAGCAACTCCCCGGCCTTCCGGCACTCCTCGAGGATGTCCGGCGTCGGCGTCCACTGGGCCTCGAGGGGCTCGCGCAGCAGTTCGAACTTCATCTCCTGCAGGTACTCATTCACTGCCTTCGCTCCGCCCGGCGCCCATCCGTAAGACCCGAACGCGAAGCCTGACTTGCATGTGGGCCGCAGGCCCTTCAGGTAGGTCAGCCCGGCCGCCACTTCAGGCATGAGCGTCCCGTTGAGCGTGGGCGATCCGAAGGCGATTGCCGCCGCGTCCAAGACCTCCGTGGCAAGAAGTGTGATGTGGTTCTTGCGCACTGAGTACAGGCGCGCGTGAACGCCGGGCTTGCTTGCGCCGTCGAGGATCGCTTCGGCCATTCTTTCCGTGCTGTGCCACATGGTGTCGTAGACCACCAGCACCTTGGGCTGTGCTTTGCAGACGATCCAGCCCTGGTAGGCCTCAATGATCCGCTCCGGGCACTTGCGCCAGATGATTCCGTGCGCCGGGGCAATCATCCCGATCTCCATGGCGCTCGCGGCTTCCAGCGCCTTGGCGATGGGCTTCCCGGCCCACATGATGATGTTGGCGTAGTACACCTTGGCCTCGTACATCACAACATCGCACGGCTCTTCATCGTCGAAGCGTCCAGCCGAGGCGTAGTGCTGCCCGAAGGCGTCCTGGGAGAAGAGCAG
>JAGPGE010000655.1 GCA_018056145.1 Armatimonadota bacterium | reverse complement strand
GCTGGGGGGGGTTAGAAGGGTGGCGTGTCGGTGACCGGGGCGGGATGGCCCTGCTCGGTCGGCGTGAATCCCATGCGGGCTGCATAGTCGGCGTATGACGCCTTCTGCGACTCAGGTGGCGCGGGAGCAACCTGCGCCACCATCCCGGCCTGCATCGCGGCGTACTGCTCAGCGGTCAACTGCACCATGCCGGGCTGCAGGGCGGCAGGCGCGACCGGTGTCGGCTGATAGGCCTGCGCAGGCGCGGGCTGGACCGGCTGGGCGGGCGGGGCGGCGGGCTGCTGTAGGAACGTGGCCGACGGCGGCTGGTAGGTCGCCGCGTACAGCTTCTTCGGGAACCCGCCGTCGGTGGGTTCGGTGCCCGTGAACGCGACGGTGAGCACGCCGCCCTGCGCCATCCCGGCCCCGGCAGCCCGAAGCGCGGCCTCGATGGCCTTCTTCATCTCGCCCTTGATGTAGAAGGTCCGCTTCCCGTCGTCAGTGGGATCGGCGGCGTCACGCAACTGCGTCTGAACGGTGACTGGCAATTGCATCCGCGGTGAGCCGTCGCGCCAGGTCAGCGGGGTGCCATCGCGAAAGTCGGTCTGCTGGCGTGGCTCACCGATGTGGGTGATCGCCCCGCCTACCGTCTCCCCGACGGTTTCGAACTTCGCTGACTTGGAGCCTCCACCGAAGAAGCTGTCTGCAGGATTTGTCATGTGATCATTCCTTGTGTTGTGGGTTGGGTGGATGCCTCGACCATGTGGGCGAAGCCCCCGCTGCTGCGGGGTGTTTCCAAGCCGGGGCATCCGGCCTGGAGGTCTGTGGATGCGGGGGCATAGAACGGGCAGAAGGTGCACCACGCCTTCACGGCCGGCAGCCCCTGCACGCCACCCGTGCTGCGGGTGTGCACCTCGATGGCTCGCAGTCGGGTGATCGCGTCGGCGGCGATGGCGAAGTCGAACGGCTCGGACCACCACCACCCGTCGGAGAGGTTGCCGTTCTGCGGCAGGAAACTGATCGCCACATGCTCGACGGGAAGACCGGCCATAACGAACCCGGCGGCGTACAGGTGCACCTGTACGCGGTACTGCTGGCCGGGGCCGTTGGCCTTCTTGTCCTTCAGTGATGCCACGCCGACGACCTTGTGATCGACCACGGTGGCGCTGGGTCGGTGGTAGGCGTCACACGACCCGGTGATAGGTGTGCCGTCTGCCAGGTAGCCGACGGTGACGGTCTTCTCAGTGATCCAGTTCAAATCCAACTCACCAAGCTGCCAATTATTGGATTCCATCAGCCGGATGTCATCGTCATCTAGGGCCTCTTGCAGCCATGCGTGCACGGCAGTGCCGACGGTAGGCTTCCAGGCGTCGCCGCGTTCCCGTTCGGGTTGGCCGAGGAGCTTGTAGCCGATACGCCTGTCACACGGGTTGCCGATCTCGGACGGCCCGATGCGCTTCTGCTTGGAGCGGGGGTGGTGAGTGATCTTGTGACGGATCGCGGCCATCAGGGCATCGCGTGCGTGCTGGCTCACAGCCCCGCCCCCTGGATCGCGGCCATCGTCGTGCACCAGTCGGCCGTGCAGCCCTCGTGCGCCTGCAGCACCTCGGCCAGCACCAGGCCGAAGATCGCGGCCTCGGTCAGCGCGTCGTCGCGCTGGGCACGCGCCGCCTTCAAATGCCGCTTCAGCAGCTGCGCCTGCTCCTCCAGGAAAGCGATGTAGTGGTCGGTCATTGGGCTTCCTCGAACAGCGCGACATCCTCCACTGACTCAACCTCGGCCACGTCCAACGAGTGCATGTTGGCCACGGCTTGCCGGTAGTAGGAGGGCTTCAATTCCGCGCCGATTCCATAGCGGCCCATCTTCACGGCGGTGTAGACCTCCGACCCGACACCCATGAAAGGCGTGAGGATGCGCTCACCAGGACGTGAGCGAAGATCAACGAACCGCTCGATCACGTCCAGTTGCAGAGGGTGCACATGCTTCTCCGCGTCGTCGTCGTCCGGATCAGGCTGGAAGGGCAAGGTGCGGGTCATGCGCACGTCGTCCCACACCGATGAGGCGTACCGTCTCCATATCCAGTGCGACCAGCGGTTCTGTTTCTGGTCTCCCTCCCAGTTGCGCCAGCGCGCCAACTCGTGCGGATGCTGCTCCTCACCCGCATACTCCCCGGTCAGCCCGTTCGGGTGAGTGATCGGATCAACATGCTCACCACGCTTGCGGAAGATCAGCAGCTCGTCAGGCAACGCGAAGTTGACCTTTCCGGCGTCCTCGGTGACCTGTCGATGAGCAAGATTCTTTGCCATCGTGCGATTACGAACCCATAGCGGCTCTTTCCAGATGATGTGCCGCCCGATGAAGTCCCATCGGCGCCGCTGGTGGGCGCGGATCACATCGCCGGGAAAGTCAGTGAACGAGTCCACCCCGGTATTCCCGGATGGCACCAGCGAAGCGTGCACAGCGATCACGCGGCCGGGGATCAGCAGCCGCCACAACTCCGTGACGAAGTAGTCGTACTGCTCGAAGAACTCGGCGTAGTCCCGCGCGTTGCTCAGGTCGCGGTCGTCACTGGAGTAGTGGTACAGCCCTCCGAACGGCGGCGAGTAGATCGCCGCGTGGATGGACGCGTCAGGCAGCGCCTGCATCATCTCCATCGCGTCGCCGCAGTAGATCGCCCAACGGTCGTTAACGTCCTGGTCTAGGAAGCCCATGACGGCATCTCCATTTCGTGTTCGTGTCTGGTTGTTTCGATGCGCAGTGCGTCGTTCATGTGTTGGATGAGGCGCGCAAACATCTCGTCCGCGTGCTGCGACTTGCGATGAAGGTTGCGCATAACGCGCTCCCCGCCCGGCGTGGTGATGAGGTCGACGGTCACCGGTTGTGTCTGGCCGAACCGCCACATGCGTCGCACTGCCTGGTAGTACTGCTCATACGAATGGCTCGGGAAGTAGGTCATGCGGCTGGCGTGCTGCCAGTTCAGACCCCACGCGCCGATCTTGGGCTTCGTGACGAGTACGCGAATCTCGCCACGGCTGAACGCGGTGAGTTTCTCCTCTTTCGCGTCGTCGCTGTCCGATCCGGTCACCTCTACCGCGCCGTCAATCAGGCGGGTGAGCATCGCGGATTCGTCATTCAGGTGACACCAGGCGACGGCCCGGTCGGCATCGGCCAGAATCTCCGTCGCGTTCTCGCACCGCTCGGTCAGCGTGCGCCTGATCTCTGCTCGTTCCTCCTGTAGCCCTATCGCGGGCGTCTCGAACAGGTGATCAGGGTGCGGCTCAACCGGTGCCACCTGATGCGTGCGCTCGATCAGATCCGGCAGGACAAACCCGTTGTCATCGAACCCGTAATCGCTTGGCTTGCGCATGGCACG
The DNA here is from genome assembly GCA_018056145.1 of Armatimonadota bacterium. Lineage (GTDB taxonomy): Bacteria > Armatimonadota > Zipacnadia > Zipacnadales > JABUFB01 > JABUFB01. The sequence continues at coordinate 244 of JAGPGE010000655.1, read as the reverse complement.
CGCCCACGTCGACACCCACTTCCAGAACGGTTCAGCGGCGTGGCCCTTGAGCCGCCACTCGTTCGGGCGGTCAAGTCCAACCCGGTCGGACATCTCCCAGCGCATGACACGGCCGCCACGGCTGGACACCTTCTTGTCCTTGTTGATGAAGAACCGCGAGAGCATGTCCATGTACCCGAGGTCTCCCAGCGCCTCCGATGACGTGCCCAACTCGGTCCAGTCGTTCGGCGCGGCCGTCGCCGTG
>JAGPGE010000653.1 GCA_018056145.1 Armatimonadota bacterium | reverse complement strand
TCCATGTCCTGCGCGGCCCGAAGATGCCTGCGGGTAGGTCCGCCGCCGTGGTCGCCCACCCCGTAGACCCACAGGATCTTCTTCAGCCCGGTGTGCTTCTGGATCGCGAACAACAGGTGGGTCATGTGCGGGGTGATCTCGCAGTTGTAGCCGTTGGGCGAGTCATCGTAAGCCAGCACCCGGCTGCCGTCCTTACCCTCCCACCAGTACAACTGAGAGGCGCTGCCCGAGGACATCGCCTGAAGCTGCGGGCCGGAACTGCGGTGGTGATAGTAGCGGCTGATGCCACCCCGGGCGAGAATCCCCGGCAGCGTCCAGCAGTGGCCGAAAGTGTCGGGCTCCCAGTCGATCTTCACCGCGTCAAAGGGCAGGCCGAGTTTGTCCCGGAACCAGCGGCGGGTGTATAGCAGGTGGCGGCAGAGAATCTCGCCCGACGCCAGATTCTTGCTGCCCTCCACCCACTGGCACGCCGTGGACTCCCAGCGGCCCTCCTGTATGCGCTTGCGGATTCGTTCAAACAGCTCAGGCGCGTACTTCTCCATGGCGTGATAGACGGACGCCTGGCTCTGGGAAAAGTGGAAGCTCGGGAACTCGTCCATCAGGCGGTCCATGGTGCTGAAGGTGTCATGGGTGACGGCCACGGTCTCGGGCCAGCTCCACATCCAGTTCATGTCAATGTGCGCGTGCCCGGCGCAGTAGATCGCGTACTCCTTGGCGGCGGCTGACAGCGGCGCAAGTATCCCTTCGGCTTCCGCAACCAGCGCCGGAAGGTCCCCTCCGCCGCCCCGCAGGCCGTTGGCGACCAGGGCGGCCGCCTGCTCGATGATCGGCCGCCATTCCCCGGCCTGATCCGGGTTCGCGTCCGCCATCCTCGCGGCGAAATCCAGTTCGGCCCGGATGCGCTCGAACCACTTGCCGTGGGCGCCTTCGGCAACGGCCATCTGCGACATGATCTGCTCGAAGCTGTTCGTGGGGTTCAAGACGGGTTCGCTCCTTGGCTCGCGCCGGTGATTGGTCGGCGACGGGCACGGATCAATGGTGACCGTCACTCGAACTTGATCTTCCGAATCTGCAGGGTGTGCTTGCCGTCCCGCACGTGCGCCAGGACCCAGTGGTGGAAACCTCCGCGGTCGGGCCGCGCATACAAGGACCCCCCGGCTCCACCATTGATGATGTACTCCACACCGTCCCTGAACTGGCGGTTGAACAGGTGCTCGTGGCCTTGGAACACGCAGCGGACGCCCTCGGAGACGAACAATTGGTGCAGGGCGTCGCGGGCTTCGGGGTACTCATCCAGACTTTCGCCCACGTGTATGCTCACGGGCCACAGCGGCCGATGCATGGCGACGAAAGTCGGGGTGATGTTGGGGGTGACTGCGAGGTCCCGTTTGAGCCAGGCCAGTTGCTCGCCGCCGATCATCCCCGCCCTGCCCGGCTCCTCGGTGTTCAGAGTGATGAAGTGGCAGCCATTCATGTCGAAGCTTCTGTATGCCGGACCGAAGTGCTGCTCGAAGAGCTCCAGGTAGGCGCGGCTTCCCCGAATGTCATGGTTCCCCGGCGCCAGCACAACGGGCACCTTCCCCAACTGCTGGAGCGGAGCGATCCCTTTGAAGAAATGGAGCCACTGTCCCCTGTGGCTGTCCAGGTTGCGCGCGCCGTCGATGTAGTCCCCGGTTCCGAGCACCACGCTCAAGCGCCTTCCGGCCATGTCCGCCGCGATCGCCGACAGCACCGGATAGTTCCAGTCCCCTCCCGGCTGGCTGTCGCCGAAGACGCCGAAGTAGATGTCGGCGTACGCGGAAAGCGTGCCGGCCAGAAGCACTGCGATCAGCAGCGGCGCGCGCCAGCGTCTCACGGCCGGAAGCCCTCCTCGGCGCCGTATGCGGCGGTTTCGGCGATCACCGTCAGGTAATCATCGACGATCCGATCATAGCCGAACAGTGGCGGGAAATTGAGATATCCTTGGCGGCCTTCGAACACGAAGGCCAGGGAGCCGAAGCGATGATAAACCATCCGGACGTTGCTGACAAACCCGGACTCGGAGGGCTCCTGATCGCCGTCAATCGGCCCGATCTGGCTGCCCCGTGCCTGCAGGATATCAGTCACGCGCCCATTGATCGCCCGCATCTTCTCGCGGTAAGGCTCGGGGAGCATGCGGTTCATGATGAAGAAGTTGCTGCCACAGGCGTGCAGATCCACCAGGCAGTCGGGCGGGTACCTGTCCAGCCAGTCCAGCATCTGGCGCACTTCAACGTTGCGGGTCTCGGTGACCGACGTGGGCCGGTTCATCAGGAATCCCGCGTCATTGTACCGCCCCCCGAGCAGGACCATTGCCGAAGGGTCGATCCCGTCAAGGAGTTCGCCATTTTCGCCCTGGTTCAGCTTGTGCCCGGCATTGACGCCGCGCTCATACGGGATCGTGTTGTCCGACCAGGTGGCGTGGAACCCCGCGGGCAGTCGGGCCCGGCCGTCGGCGTTCAGCACAGGGATGAAGAGGAGATTGATGCGCTCTGCCGCTTCGGACAGCGCGGGTAGACGGTCGCCCTTGAGATCGCGCCCGTGCTCCAACACGTGCATGGCATTGACGCATGAGACGCATGTGCCCGGCTCGTGCCCGTGGGTGCCGCCCACAATGCACAGCGTCTGCGTCGCGCCGGGCGCCTCATACACCACTGCCCACAAAGGCCGGTTCCCGGCGCTCAGACCGAAGGTCTCCACGCGCCCGCGCCTCAGGCGGCGCAGGGAGTCTTCGATCTGCCCCAGGCGGGCAGGCCAGTAGTCGGGTGTGAGCATCTGCATGCAGGCATTGGGGTCCATCAGTCACCTCGCCGGGCGGTTGTGCGACCCGCCGCGACGGGGAATTTCGACGAAGACCAGTGGGTACCCTCTGTGCCCGTGACCAGACGCCTTCCGAAGAGGTCGCATCGTGGGCGCCACTGCTTCCAGCGAAGCCGAAGCGGTGCTCCCAGTGGTGTTGCGCCCACCGATGCCAAGGAAAACGGCCACCCCGTCATCCGGGGTGGCCGTTTGCGTTAATGTTGGGCGAGACTGTTACGAACCCGCCTGGATCTCGATCCGCTTCGGCTTGGCTTCCTCACGCTTGCCCACGGTGATCGTGAGCACTCCCGCCTCGTACTTCGCGGACACCTGGTCCGGGTCTACGTTCCGCGGAAGAGCCAGGGAGCGCTGGAAGCTCCCGTACGGCCGCTCGATGCGGTGGTAGCGGACGTTTTCCGTGTCCTCGGGCGCGGGCTTGTTGCCGGTGATCGTGATCACATTGTCCTCGACGTTCACCGCCACCGCGTCCATGGTGACGCCGGGCAGTTCCGCGCTGAGGATGTACGCTTCGGCGGTCTCGGCCACGTCCAGCGGCAGGTACCCCAGGGCATCAGCAAGCTCCTGCCCCCTGCGGCCCAGCCCTGTCCTGGCCCAGCGGTCCATCTCGTCCATCACAGCTCGCATGGTGTTCCACGGGTCGGTGCGCATAGCAATCCCTCCACTTGACTGTAATCACGGGCAGTGCCCTGTTTCTATGGTTAGTATAATGCTTTAGCGTATTATTGTCAAGGTATTTCAGCGAGCTTTCTGAAACCTCACG
>JAGPGE010000652.1 GCA_018056145.1 Armatimonadota bacterium | reverse complement strand
GCGCCACTGTGGACCGTCGCCGTGCTTGCGCCAGATCTGGACCTCGCTCAGTTTCTCGCCACCTGACCCCCTTGCCGAGAAGAGCAGGGCCCCATCCTTGTCGCGGACCAGGCTAGGCTCCGCCCAACCCGCACCGGGCGGAGTCACGGGCGAGAAGGCGACGGGTCGCCACGTGGCGTCACTGCGAGCCCAGCGCGATACTCCAGTCACTTGTCCGGACCCGTCGGTGGCGCTGACCGCCAGGAGCAGGTCATCGCCGTCCGGGACGGCGTTGGTGATGCCGGGAGCCACGATTCGCCAGACACCCGCCGCGGGATGGGGCTCCTGCAGCCCTGATGAGGACCGCACGGACTGGAAGCCCCTGTCGCCGTACGTGAACTGGTGCACCTCGCTACGGTGGATGTACTTCGTACCCCAGTTGAAGTGCCCTTTTTCGTCCACGGGGAAAGAGATGGCCTGGCACAGCCCGAAGCCAGTGCCTGCGTGAGGGTGCGGTGTGCCGTCCTCACGGAGCGCTCCTCGTGGGACGAACCCGCCGATGATCGGGAATTTCACCACGATGCGCTCTTCGCCTTCAGCGCCGGTCTCGCGCTCGTTGCGGGAGATCGCGACCGCGCCCTCGGCGCTGATCGAGTCGAGATCGTCGAAGATGATGACATCGGTCCCGTTCTCGAAGTCCGTCACATTGACGCCCTCGACACGGACATTGCAGAAAACCGCCGCCCTGTCGGGCGCGACCTGGAAGGGGAAGCCCAGACCGTAGACGAGCACTAGATCGTCCGCGGAGTCGGGAGGCGTCACGAGGTCGGCCGCCCGCGCGGTGACCGCGGTGATCTGTGCGGCCACGGGACTGCTCAGCGCGCAGGCGATGATCGCAACAAGCCCCGGCAGCAACAGGGTGGCGGCGAGTCGAGACATGGTGCTCAACTCCGTCTGGAACCGGAATGGCCTGCAATCACACCCAGAACGCATACGTGCGTATTTGGAAGATGATCCCAATGAGCGTCCACAGGCTTCCGAGGATGAACTCACCCAGGACCAACCCCAGGGCGGCCGGGATCGCCGACTGGAACATCTTGAAGCCACCGTACCGCAACATGACCAGCTTGATGAGCCAGGCGATGAGGATGGGGAGCCACAGGCAGTTCATCGACCAACTGCCTGAGATTGCGAACCCCACCGGGTGGAAGGGCCACCAGATGAAGTTCACCCTCAGGAACATGAGGATCAGCGAGAAGAAGAACCCCACGCCGTATGCCGCGATCTCTGGCCAGCGGGTGGGATATGGTGCCTGGATCCAACCCGCGAGACGCTGGAATGGCTCGCGACCGAAGGTCTGGGCGACAAAGCTCATCTTCGCCGCCATCCCGTAGCTATAGTAGTTGTGCACCTGCGCCCAGAATGCTGCGAATACGCCGATGACCGTGGCGATGGTGAGGGCGAGCGCCATCCCGGACTGGGGGATCCCCGACGTCTGGGCGATCTTGAAGGACTCAAGCTGGATCGGCATGGGGTGTGCGCGATAGGCCCGGTTGAACCAGTAGCACATCTCGAGCACGGTCAACTGGCGGGTGTCGAAGATCGCGGTGCTGGTGCCGAACAGGTTCGTGAGTATGAGGTCCGGGCCGCCATTGTGCAGGTCATGCGCAGGCGGGCCAAGCTCGGCCCGGACCCGCGCCACGGTGAGGGAGATCAGGAAGTAGATGCCGAACAGCAGGGCTGCGACCCACATCCACATGCCCATGCGCGCCGCGAATATCGCCAGGAATGCCGCGCCGCCGCCTAGCACCCACATCGCCAGTGGATAGCCCATCGGCTCGCCCTTGTCATTGATCGAAGATCGGCCTATCAGGCCCAGCCAGATGTCCTTCAAATGCCCCCTGGCCATCCACAGCGCAAAGACCGCCAGGCCGATGTACGCCGCCGAAGCCTGCTGGTCGGGATACGGGAAGCGCGGGATCTGGCTCAGGCCCAGCATCGCGGAGACAAGGCGCTGGCCCTTCCAGAAGAGGTAGAAGAACCAGCACGAGAACGCCAGATCCAGAGGCAGTAGCAGGCCCAGACCCACCGCGAATGGGTAGAATGAGATGCGCGTCCCGCCCAGAGCGCTCCAGGGATAGGTCCGGAACAGCGTGGACATATACGCGTCATAGTGGACCACGCGCACCTTGATGAGCGGAACCGCGGGCCAGAGTTCGTGGAAGCCATTGATAAGCGTGATCGCCGCGGCGACTGCGAACCCTATCCACATGAACTTGTTGCGCAGAAGCGGTACGCCCGGCTGCGTCAGCTCCAGGGGCATGTGTGTAATCGGGTAGGTCAGCTTCTCCCGGTCCATCCACCGCTTGCGCAGCAGGGAGTTCATCGCCAGCATCATTGTGCTCAGCACGATGAGGAACAGGCCCCAGTTGGCAACCGGCACGGCCCAGGCCTTCATGCGCTCGAGGGTGTACAGGGTGGATCCGCCTTCGAAGGCGGGCTCGTAGATGTCCGGGTCGCTGATGGTCAGGTGTTGCGGCAGGTACTGGAAGAAGAGGTCTTCCCACTTATTCTCCGGGCTCGCCAACCAGAAGGGCATCACGATCTGCGGAGTGACAACCTGAATCAGGTCGTGCCCGCACAGCGCCGAGGCCACGCAGACCATGCAATAGATCACCAGCAGCTCATTGCGGTGTAGCGCAAGTCGCGGGGAGAGCCGGCGGATGCCGGCGTTGATGAGCACCAGCGAGAACAGAATGAAGACGGCGTTGAAGAACAGCGAGACCGTGGTTGGGTGCCCCTCGTACCGCACCACGGCCATCTGGGTGATCCAGTAGGCGTTCGCCGGCAGCAGTATGCAGGCGAGAATAATGGCCCGGGGGGTGACGCCCCTTGCCCCGGGCTCGCTTGAAGCAGGAGGCGCGGTCGCGGCGAGTATTTTCAACGCGGTGGGGGCTCCGAATCTCCAGAGTCGGTGCGACGAGCATGAGGGCTCTGCATCGGTAGGCGCGAACCGCAGCGCCATTCGACACGAACCGCGGCTACACCTTCTCGATGGGCGCAACGTCCGCCAGTAGCGTTTTCACACCTTTGCCGGCGAATGCCACCACAAGCTCCAGGTCCACGCCGCTACCCCTTACCTGCACCACCAGCCCCTCGCCGAATGTCCTGTGACGCACTCGGTCGCCGGACTTGTACTCGGTGCCGGATGCATCCGCAGCCGGCGCGGTAGCGGCACTGCGCTCCCGCTTGCTCTCTGGCGCCGCCTTCGCCTCGCGCTCCCTGCGCCGCTCCTCGCGGTTGCTCGCCGGTCGGGCCTTCGCCTCTTCGGTCTGCTTTGCGATCTCCTGCCGGTGCCGGTCTCGGGCTTTCTCCATGTTCGCCTGGGCGCGTGACAGGATGGCGGTCATGTCGATCTTCCGTCCGCCGACCTCCTGCTCTTCTCCGCTCTCATCATCCCCGAGCACTGAACTGGACACGAGATTGGCGAGGGTCACCTGCCGGTCCACCAGTTGGTCGGGCAGGTCAGCCAGAAAGCGCGAGGGCCGCATGAGTTGTGGTTGCCCGTAAATCACGCGATTGTAGGCGTGGGTGAGGTACAGCAGGCTCTGCGCCCGAG
>JAGPGE010000654.1 GCA_018056145.1 Armatimonadota bacterium | reverse complement strand
AGTCCTCGGCGCATCTTCTTCCTCCCCATCCGCATGCCCCAGACTCTCCAGATCGAACTTCGGAAAGTGGAAATGCTCCAGGTCCAGTTCCCACGAGCACCGCCGCGCAATCTCCGCCGCGTTCTCTAGAGCCTCCGGCAGATCGGCGAACAGGTACGCCATCTCCTCCGGCGATTTCAGGTCATATTCCGCATTGATTTTCCGGTCCGGGTGATATTCGTGCACCGTCTGAATCGCCTTCATGCACACGAGAATGTCCTGCGCCCGGGCCATGCGCCGGTCCACGTAATGCACATTGTTGGTGGCCACCACCGGGATATCCAGGCGCCCTGCGAAATTGGCCAGCGCATACCGCATCCCCGATCGCGGTGGCGGCAGCAGGTGATTGTGCAATTCGACAAAGAAGTTTTCCTCGCCGAACAAGCTCCGGTAATATCCCGCAACTTCCTGCGCCTGCCGCCATTCACCCGCTTCCACCAGCCGCGGAATCTCCCCCTTCTCACACCCCGACAGGCACACCAGATGCCCCGCGTATTCCTCCAGGTGCTCCCGCGACAGCACCGGATTGCGCCGCTCAAGATGCGCGAATTCCGCCGAAAACGGGCCGGAATGCCTTGCCCTGCCCAGCCGCGCGCAGGTCACCAGACGGCACAGGCTGGAGTAGCCCTCGTTATCCAGCGCCAGCAGAAGCAGGTGCGCGTATCGTGAGTAATCCGTGGTGGTATCGGCCCGGGCCGAGGGGAAATACGCTGAATCGCCAGGCCCCTGACGCAGCAAAGAAGGCAGCGGAGACTGGCTCACCGACTCTACCGTAAACTCCACACCCGCCAGCGGCCGGACGCCCGCCTTCTGCGCCGCCTGGAAAAACCGCACCGCGCCCGCCAGACTGTTATGGTCCGTGACCGCAAGCGCGCCCATGCCCATCTGCGCGGCTCGTTCGCACAGATCAACCGCCGGCGCGGCGCCATCCAGCAGCGAAAAGTTCGAATGAACATGCAAATGAACAAAGTCGGTCATGCGGTTTCGCCCCGGTGAAACCGTGCAATTGCGTCGCCTTCAGTCCTGCAGCGCGTGCAGGAACCAGGCGCCCGTGCCCGTGTCGTGACAAAGATCCATGGCAAGCCCTTGCGACGTGATCGCCCGCACATACCGGCGCTCACCCTCCCCCTGCCACCACCTACCCAGCACCCGCCACTCCCCGCCAATCTGGTTCACCCGGTAATCCTTCCCACGCCAGGTGAAACGGTCTGGAACCAGCCGGTGGTTGAACAGCGAGGGCTTGCGGCTGATCTGAATCGGCTCATTGATGACTCTTCCCACGGCATTCGCCTCATATCTAACGAACATTTATTCTATAATAGCGCGGAGAAAAATGCCGGCCTGGAGGCCGACATTTCGAGTATATCAAATAAACGTTCGATAGTCAATAAAATCTAAAGATGGGCTGCATTCCCCGAAAGTACGTGGCATGCACTCTCCAACAGCCGCGGGGTGTGCGCGCGGTCCAGCGCACGGGGCCCCACGGAGCCCGAGAGGCGTCACGGGACCCGTCATGGCAACCGCAGACGTTTGCTTCGCGGCGATGACAACCGTGACCTGTGTTCATACCCAATCTCGGCGAACGCACCCAACTCTGGGCCGCCGTTCGATGCCCGCCAGCCGGTGGGGAACTGGCGCCCGAACTGGAGCCGTATCCGAGTTCGGCGCCTGTGCCCACAGGCCCCGCATCAGCCGGTCTCCCTCCCCTACCTCACAAACCACGCCCTCAGCCCAAGCGCCAGGGCCATTCCGCAACTCGCGCACGCCGCCGCAATGCAGGTCTGGGGAATCCCCAGCACCGGGATCAGCACTGCGCCCAGCGTCGCGGCACCCAACGCCGCGCCCACAAGATCCGCCGCATAGAGAAGCGCCGCTGACCGAGCCTGCCCGATGTCAGCGCCCTCAACCGCGCCACGCGCATCCCGCGCCGTCCGCGTGGCCAAGGGGAACTGGATACCCACCACGAACCCCACGAGACCGGTCAGCCCCGCGAAAACTGCTACCGCGAGAGTGGGCAGGTGCACCGCAAGCGTCTCATTCCCGCCGATGCGTGCCATGACTTCCGGCAGCCCCAGCGCAACCACGCCCAATGCCAGTTGGCTCCCGGCCAGCCACCAAGCCACCGCACGCGCCTTCGGTCGCGCCGCCACCAGACGCGCCGCCACCATCGCGCCGGCAGCGAGACCCACCATGAACGCACCGATGACAAGCCCCGCCAGCCGGTACACATACCCGTGGTAAGCCTGGAATGCGAACAGAATACACAACTCCAGCGCCATCCCCAGGGCGCCTGTCACCAGCACCGCCGCCGACACATACAGCGCCCTGCCTGACCGCGAGACCCCCGCGGCCAGGAGCGCCGCCAGCATCACCAGCCCCGGAGCCAACAGGCTCCCCAGCCGCAGCCCCCCGATGCGTACATACAGGTCTTCGGCTCCCGGAAGGTAGAACCCCAGCCACACCGCCTGGTCGTAGAAGTACCCCACCGGCACCTGGTCGCGGTTGGTGCACACCATGGGCCCCTTGGCCAGTTCTGCCACCACGAAATCCCTGTTCTGGCGCAGCAGGTGATCCGGCGCCATGATGCTGAAGTAATCAGCCCGCACCCCGCGCTTCTCCATCCGCCGCTGCAACGTTGCAAACTTCTCGGTCAGTCTTGCCTCGCCGTCACCTTGCGCCACCGTCAGCGAGTCCTCGCCCGGCATTAGCGCGATCGACGGGAAACTCGCGGTCGCCGCCTGCATGATGCTCCGGTTCAGCCGGCGCAGCGACTCCCGAAAATGGTGGCGGCTCGATGACATCCGCCAGCCCAGCACGCCACCCTTGTTCAGCGCTAACGATGCCTCGCGAAACCATTCCTGGGTGTAGAAACGATTGAGCAGAGCAGTCGAGGGGTCGGGCAGGAGGTTGATGATCGCGTCGTACTTCTCTCGGTCGCCGTGGGCCGCCTGCTTGACCAGAAGCCGGCCATCCACGACTAGCTTCTCCACCCGCGGGTCCCGGAGAGCCGCCGCATCCGGCCCCGTCAGCCACCGCCCGGCTAACTCAAGCAGCGCCGGGTCGATCTCGGCGTACGTGACCCGCTCTGGCTTGTGCTTCAGGACCTCTGCCAGTCCCCCGGTTGCACCGCCGCCGATGAGCAGCACCCGCTTTGGGTCCGCGTGCTGCAACAGCGTGAAATGCACCACTTCCTCGACCGAGGGCATTGCCGGCGACGTCCCGGTCGGCGCGCCGTTCTGGAAGAACACCAGCCCATCCGTCCCCTGCCGAGCAACCGCCATATGCCCGTAGATCGAACTGACCTGCCCGAGCAACTCTCGCCCCTGCCACCGGATGCGTGTGGTCACTGCCTGCAGCGGCACGCAGGCTGCCGCTAGGATCATCAGTGCGACGAGGCCGCCGACGGCGAGGCGCCTGCTTGCCACCCCCGCTTGTGCCGCAAGCATTCCCGCCGCCACCCACAGGGCAAACATCGCTGCGGCACAGACCGCGAAGGGGTTCAGCACAGTCACAACCGCCGCGCCCAACAGCACGCCACCCACGAGATGCCCCACTGCAT
>JAGPGE010000651.1 GCA_018056145.1 Armatimonadota bacterium | reverse complement strand
TGGGTTTTGTAGGCAAGCCTCCGGAAGGCGCTGCACTGGTGGATGATGCGATCGCGGTCACGCTGAAACTCGGTGCGCACCGGGCAGGGCGCCTGCGGGTGACGGCGCCCGCGCGAACTGGCGCTTAGCGCCGCGTAGGGGCTGAGGTTCTCGCGCTCTGTCTGCTCAATGCGCTCGCGGATGGTCATCGGGACCCGTCTCGTGACAGGAGATGGTTACGCGCAATGCGCCACGGGCGCCGGGCGCAGGTCGGGGCGGGCTCCACGTGCAGAGCTTCCTTGTCGCGGCTTTCGCTGCCGGTTATTCGCCCTCGCGCACGATCTGCAGAAAGTCTGCGACCCGCCGGAAAACGCGGTCGATTTCGCGCAACATCAGCAGGCGGTTGGTCCGCAGCGCCGCATCGTCCACCATGACCATAACATCCTCGAAGTACTGGTGGATCGGTGTGGCCAGGGCCGTGAGTGCCGTGACGGCCGCGTTGTAGTCAACCGGCACGCTCTCGAGCGCAGACCGAACCGCGCCTGTAGCAGTCGCATGCAGCGCCCAGAGTTCGCGCTCGCGGTCATGCTCGAACAGGGACTCATCCACGGGCTGGTCAGCCGGTAACTGCTCGGGACGAGTGATGCGCGCCGGGCGTTCCGCCGAAGTGACCAAGGTGTCGAACCGCTCGGGCTCCTGGGTGCGCAGTTCGTGCAGGAACCGGGCGCGCTGGAAAACCTCCAGCACGTCGGTCCATTCTGTTCCGAGCACCGCGCGGATGACGTCGTAGGTCACGCCTTCCTGGGTCAGGAGGTACTCGATGCGCTGGCCGAAGAAGGTGAGCAGTGCGTCCACCGCCTGCGCCGGTTCGAGCACGCGCTCCCGGTCCTTCTCGCGCTCCAGGGCGGGCTCAGGCATGAGGTCCACCGCCAGGACCAGCAGTTCGCGCAGGTCCAGGTGAAGCCGCCTCGCCGTGATCATCTCCACGATGCCCTGGGCCTGGCGGCGCAATGCGAACGGGTCATTCGACCCCGTCGGGACCGCGCCCAAGCGGAAGCAGGCAGCAAGATTGTCCACCTTGTCCGAGATGCTCAGGAGTGTCCCGGCAGGGCTCTCCGGGATGGCGTCTCCCGCACCGCGGGGACGGTAATGCTCCGCGACCGCGAGCGCAACCGCAGGCTCCTCGCCCATTCTGCGGGCGTACTCGCCGCCGATCTGCCCCTGCAGCTCGCCTAGCTTGCTGTCACCCACCATCAGGGTGACGAGGTCCGCCTTGCACAGGTGCGCGGCGCGCTCCACGATGGCGCCCGCGTCTTCGGCGTACAGCGGGATGGATACCGCAAGATGGGTCGCGAGACGCTCCAGCCGCCGGGTCTTGTCCGCGAGGGTGCCCAGACCCTCCATGAAAGTGACCCGCGCCAGGCTCTGCACGCGCTGTTCAAGGGTCTGCTTCAGGTCTTCGGTCAGGTAGAACTCGGCGTCCGCGAGACGCGGTTCAATGACTTTCTCATTGCCCTTGCGCACGGTCTCCATGCCCTCGGTACCACCATTACGCACGGTGATGAAGAAAGGCATGAGCTTTCCGTCCGCGTCTTCCACCGGGAAATACCGCTGGTGGCCCTGCATGACGGTGACGATCACCGGGTCGGGCAGTTCCAGGTAGCGCGGGTCGAATCGCCCGTGCAGGCATGTGGGCCACTCAACCAGGAAGCTAACCTCGGTGAGCAGGTCTTCCTTGATGCGGGCGCGGCCCCCCAACTCTTCGGCAGTCTGGGTCGCGGCGGCGCGGATGGCCTCCCGGCGCTCCACGTGATCTGCCATGACGAATGCGGCGCGCAGGTCGTCCAGATAGGTATCCGCGCCACCCAGCCGCAGTTCGCCGGGATGCAGGATGCGGTGACCCCGGCTGGTGCGACCGGCCTGGACGCCGGCGATGGACAGGTCGAGAACGGTGTCGCCGAGAATTGCGGCCAGCCAGCGCAGGGGCCTCGCGAAGCGCAGGTCCAGGTCGGCCCAGCGCATGGTCTTCGGGAAGGTTAGGCCCAGAGTCACACGCTCCAGCAGGCCCGGCAGCAACTCTTCGGCGGGCCGCCCGGCTTCCATGACCGTGACGAAGACCCAGCTTCCCTTGTCGGTCTCGCGCACCTCAAGCTGGTCCACGCTCACGCCGCGAGTATTGGCAAACCCCTCGGCGGCCTTGGTGGGCTTGCCGGATTCGTCGAAAGCCCGGTCGGCGGGCGGGCCCTTGTACTCCTGCTCGATGTCGGGCTGGGCATCGGCCACCTGCTTGACGATGACTGTCAGGCGCCTGGGGGTGCCGAAGGTGCAGATGTCGCCATGGCTCAGGCGCAGGTCGGCAAGGCCCTGCCGCAGGCCTTTTTCAAGCTGCTCCAGGGCCGGGAGCACGAACCCCGCCGGGATCTCTTCGACGCCGATTTCATACAGCAGATCTTTGGGCATCTGTGGCGACCTTCCTGTCATAAGGCGGGAATCCCGCCGGGTTCTTCGGCAGCCTACCGCGCGGCTTCCTTGAGCAGCGGAAAACCAAGCTCCTCGCGCTTGTCCACGTAGGCTTTCGCGATGCGTCCGGCCAGCCTGCGCACCCGAGTGATCATCCCCGGGCGCTCCGTGATGCTCACAGCACCCCGTGCGTCCAGCAAGTTGAAGGTGTGGGAGCATTTGAGCACATAGTCATAGGCGGGCAAAGGCAGGCCGTTGTCCATCTGGGCGTAGGCTTCCTTCTCGTACATGTCGAACAGCGCCCAGAGCATCTCCACATTGGCGGTCTCGAAGTTGTACTTTGAGAACTCGAACTCTTCCTCGAAGCGGAGCTCTCCGTAGCCGATGGTGTCGGACCATTTCAGCTTGCGGTAGTCATCCACTTCCTGCAGGTACATTGCCAGGCGCTCGGGGCCATAGGTAATCTCCACGGTCACGGGCTTGCACTGGATGCCGCCCACCTGCTGGAAGTAGGTGAACTGGGTGATTTCCATGCCGTCCATCCACACTTCCCAGCCCACGCCTGCCGCGCCAAGAGTAGGGGATTCCCAGTCGTCTTCGACGAAGCGGATGTCATGCTCGCGCATGCGGATGCCCAGGGCTTCCAGGCTCGCGAGATAGCGCTCCTGGATATCATTGGGCGAGGGCTTCATAACCACTTGGTACTGGAAGTACCGCTGGAACCGGTTGGGGTTCTCCCCGTATCGCCCATCAGTGGGACGCCGGCAGGGCTGAACGTACGCAGCGTTCCACGGTTCTGGCCCGAGGGAGCGCAGGAAGGTGTCGCCGGACATGGTGCCGGCGCCCATCTCAAGCTCGTAGGGCTGCATGACGGCGCATCCGTGGGCGGCCCAGAAGTTGCTGAGTGTGCCGAGAAGGTCCTGGAAAGTCATGTCTGCGGCCTCCAGCCGGGGCGGCAAGCGTTCCTCCAACTCCCGCGCATAACAAACGGCCCCGACGCATGCGCCGGGACGGTGTGCGGGCGGGGACTACCCGCATCGCACGGTGTCCAGTCTACCAATCCCACGCCCCAGCGTCAACGAGTGGGCGGGTATGGTGACACACGGTCTCGTTGCGGTTAGAATGAAAGCAGGTTACATTGCCCTTGCAAGGAACTGTCC
>JAGPGE010000650.1 GCA_018056145.1 Armatimonadota bacterium | reverse complement strand
GTCGAGTTCATCAGCGACCGCGGAGTAGTGTCTCAGGTCGGGCGGCTCCTGCCCGTCGCGCATCTGCATAAAAAGCTTCGCCGCTTCCACGTACACAACGCCGGTCTTGAGCAGCTCGACCCGGCGGCGCGTTGCGTCATTGTCGGAACTCGCCTCGGCACGACTGAGAACCGCGCGGGCCTTCGCCACGAAACCGTGTTCGAACATGCCCTCGTCGTGGATGGCGTGGATCCAGTCACGCTCCCGGCCAAAATCGGTGTACCGGGCGCAGTAGTCCCAGAGCAACTGGTGATACTCGTAAACGGCGGGCGCGGCGGCGCCGTAGTAGCCCCAGATGAAGTCCTGGATCAGCGCGTCCACCTCGAGCGTGGGGTCCCACATCAGTTTCGCGAACACCCAGTTGCGCAGCGTTTCGGCGGGCTTGTCCGACCCTCCGTGCTGGATGTAGATGGCCTCGGCCTGCTGCTCGGAAAAGAACCGAATGTTCTCGGCGATCGACCGGATGTTGGGCATCGGCGCATACGTGTGCCGGTACTGGGATGGGTACATCCACAGCTGCATACGTGGACTGATCTCTCGCCAGCGCGCCCAGCTCTGCCTTTGCTCGACCCAGCGATTGCCCGGGGTCGCCGGCGGCTCGGAGAGCTTCTCGTCGTAGAAAGAATGGTAGGGCCAGGTGAAGCTTGCGCCCCAGTCCAGGCAGTACCGCACCGCCACGTTGTGGCGGGCCTTCACATCGCTTGTTGGCGGGCGATTGGAGTCCCAGTAAGCGATCGTGCTGATGGTGGCGTCCGGGATCTCCTTCTCGACCATTTCCGCGATGCGATTGACGAACGTGAGCAGCACCCCGCTCCAGGCGCCGGTTTCGCGTTCCATCGCCTTGCAGTTGTCGCACTGGCAGTGGCCGGCCCAGTCCATGGCCGAGACATCAAGCCTACGCCGTCTCGGCGCCGCGGGGCGCAAGGCCTCGATGGCGGTTCTCGCCGCAACCTCCGCCACCTCGGGGTTGGAGATGCAGAGTTGTGCGTTCTCCCACTGGCGCTTGCCGCCCACGAGCGAGTAGTACTCGGGGTGCGTCGCGAAGTGTTTGTCCGGCGGGACAAGCCAGTGGAAGGTGTGGGCGCTGCCCCCTCCGTGCATGAACCAGCGCTGGCCGTACTGGGTCGCCCACCCGCTGTTGAGGCGGTTGCGCAATCCCCAGGGCATGGAGGCGATCTGGAAGTCCAGTTCGCGCAGAGGCGTGCCCGGTCTGCTAACACGGGGCACGATGCGGGCCCGCAGTGTGGTCTGGCGCACCACCCGGCAGTCACCCCTGGCCCAGGTGGGGGCGTCCAGGGCGGCGTTCATGTCCCTGATGCGAGCGTTCCAGTCCGGCCCGGCCATTGCGGTAGCTTCGTACCAGCGAACGCCCAGATCCTCCTCGAGAAGCGCGAAGGCCGCGAGCATCGGTCCCACCGGTTCTGCTCCCAGCAGGAAGACACGCTCGCCCTGCACCACAATCGCGTAGCCCTCCTCACCCGCCTGGCTCTCCTTTTCGCGCGCGGGATCGGTGACGCGATTCGTTCGCCCAATGCACAACTCTCTCTCCCGTGCGGGTTCGGTGTCGGGCACGACCGGGAAGTCCGCTCCGGTGATCTCGCCCAGCCAGAGACGCAGTTCACTGGCGGCGCGTGTCTCCGATGCGGTCGCGTTCGCGGGCGCCACGATGACGTAGTCGGTCTCGCCCTCCGTCGCGAGGGTCAACGTCACTGCCTCGCCTTTCGGAGCTAGGGAGTTACGCCAGCCGTCCCAGGCCTCCGGCGGGTTCTCAAGGTACTTTTGTGCCCAGCCCGGCCGGTCGTGCGCAGCAGATGCGGCCCAGCAGACCGTCATGACGATCCCGCACACCGCCGGTAGTAGTCGCCCGCAGAGCATAGGCCGCATCCGCTTCGTCCATCAGAGATTTGCTGCAGTTCGCCTTTGTCGATGTCCAGAGTGAGGGCACGGTTCTTCCGCCCTAACCCATGCCCCCAACGCTTCGGCCGCCGTCGATCACGTAGTTTGCGCCAGTGATGAACGCAGCGTCATCGGAACACAGGTACAAGATCAGGGTCACGATCTCCCGCGGCTCCGCGGCTCTCCCCAGACGCGTCTTCATATTCGCCATTTCTGGGCGCGTCAATACAGGACCGGGAGACACGCAGCAGGACCGGACGCCGTGGGGTGAGCCATAGAGGGTGATGGACTTCGTCAACCCGATCATCGCGCTCTTTGCGGCCCCGTAGTCGAGGCACATTGAACCGGTCACACCGTCCACAGAGCCCATGTTGATGATGACTCCGCGCTTCTGCCGGATCATATGACCGAGCACTGCGTGGCAGAAGTAAACCGCGCCCTTGAGATTCACATCCAAGCCCCAGTCCACGATCTCGATGGGGATCTCGTGGAAGGGCTCGGAGCGCCCATGCACGCGAGAGGAAGCGCCACCCGCGCTGTTCATGAGGATGTCCACACTGCCATAGCGCTCCACCGCAGTTTCCACTGAGGATTTGACCTGGTCATAGCAGCGCACATCGACCTGCAGGCCGATCGCCTCTCCCCCACTGTCGCAGATGCCCTGCGCTGCGGCCTGAACCGCGCTCTCGTTGACATCAGTGAGCACGACCCGGGCACCTTCAGCCGCAAGGCGCTGTCCAGTCAATAGACCCATACCCGATGCAGCACCCGAGATGACTGCGACGCGGCCCTCGAATCTCATTCATGGCTCCTTCTATCTCAACGGCCCAAGAGTGCGGCCGCCGTCAATCATGTAGTTCGCGCCCGTGATGTACGCCGCTTCGTCTGAAGCCAGGAACGCCACCAGTGCCGCGACTTCCTCCGGTTCGCCCCCGCGCCGCAGCCAGGTTCCGTGGGTCCAGTCGCGCCGGAACTCGTCGTAGATGGCTCCCGGGGATACGCAGTTCACATTGATGCCGTACTCGCCCACTTCCATTGCCAGCGCTTTGGTCAGGGCGATGATGCCGCCCTTTGCTGCTGAGTAATCCGCCCAATTGGGCAAGCCCGCTGTTCCGGCGATGGAGCCAAAGCTGATGATCTTGCCGTAACGCCGCTGGACCATCCCATCCAGTACGGCTTGGATGCAGATCATGGTGCCATGCAGGTTCAGGTCGATGACCCACTTCCAGACTTCCTCTTCGGCGTCCTTGAACGCGGAGGTCTTCCCGAGAAGTGCGGCGCCGCCTCCAGCGTTGTTGACGAGGATGTCCACCTTGCCGAACCGGGCCTCGACATCCGAGACCATCGCGCGCACTTCGGCGCTCTTCGTGACGTCCGCCGCGAATGCAATGGCGTCCCCACCGGACTCGACGATCTGGGCCACGACCTGCGCGGCGCGCTCGCCATTGATGTCATCCACAGCCACCGCGGCGCCTTCCGAGGCAAAGCGCAGCGCAGTCGCCCGGCCGATGCCCCTCCCGGCTCCGGTGACCACGGCCACTTTGCCAGCCAGTCTCATGTCGTTCGTTCCCCTCCCGGGATCAGCCTGTGGCCTGCGGAACCGTCAGCACAACTTTGCCCAGGTTCTCGCGGCGCTGCAGGATCGCGTGGCCGGCTTCGGCTTCAGTGATCGGG